>JBAVUB010000380.1:0-2775 GCA_049696575.1 Acidobacteriaceae bacterium
TCTATTCGTTCTGGCGGCGATTTATTCTTCCGATCGAAGCCGTCGCGGGTCGGGCGTGCTGCGCCGCGATCCATTGGCGAAGGATGCTGTGGCGTTCCTGGTGAACGTGAAGAGATGACTACTCTCCCCGCTTCTGCGCCGCAATCCACGCCGTAATCTCCTGGTCAAGCACATCCAGCGGCAGCGCACCTTCCGCCAGCACCGCATCGTGGAATTTGCGGATGTCGAACTTCGCCCCCAGTTCGCGCTTCGCCCGCTCACGCAGCTCGAGAATCTTCATCTGCCCAAGCTTGTAGGCCAGCGCCTGGCCGGGCCACGCAATGTAGCGGTCGACTTCGCTGGTGATGTTGGTGTCGTCCATCGCCGTGTGCGCGTGGAAGTAGTCGACCATCTGCTGGTGCGTCCAGTGCTGGCTGTGCACGCCGGTGTCGACCACCAGCCGCACCGAGCGCCACATCTCGTTTTCCAGCCGCCCGTATTCGCTGTACGGATCCTGATAGAAGCCGACCTCCTTGCCCAGCCGCTCCGCGTAGAAAGCCCAACCTTCGGAATACGCGTTGTAGCCGCCGAAACGGCGGAACTCAGGAATGTCCGTCAGCTCCTGCGCGATGGAGAACTGCAAATGATGGCCTGGAACACCCTCGTGGTAGGCGATGGCTTCGACGTTGAGCAGCAGGCGATGCGTCGGGTCGTACTCATTCACATTGATGTAGCCTGGGCGGCTGCCGTCGGCGGCGCCGGGCGAGTAGTCGGCGGGCGGAGCGGAGGGCGCGCGGAAGGCTTCCATCCTGATGACCTCAAGCTTCGTCGTGGGAAGATGGCCGAACAGCTGTGGCAGCTTGGCTTCCATCTGCTCCGCGTAATGCTTGTAGAGGTCGAAAATTTGCTGGCCCGACTTGCCGTACTGGTCAGCGTCGTGGCGGATGTGATCGTTGAAGCTGGCCAGATCGTGATAGCCGAGCGACTGCGCCAGCTTCAGCATGTCGGCTTCAATCTCGGCCACCTGCTTCAGGCCCATGGCGTGAATCTGCTCCGGGGTCAGGTCGGTCGTCGTCTGCTCGCGCACCGCCAAGCGATAACGTTCGGCGCCGTCGGGCAGCGCCCACACGCCAGGATCGGTGCGGCCCTGCGGAGCGTATTCGTTTTTCACGAATGCGGCGAACTTCGCATAAGCGGGATCGACTTCATTGTGGATCGCCCCCTGAATGGCGATGGTCAGACGGCCGCGGTCGGCCTGGCTCATGGCGGGCGGAAATTTTTGCAGCGGCTCGGCAAAAGGGCTGCTGATCAGCGGTTTGGTGGCGATGTCCTCGGACTGCGCCGCGACCTTATCGAGCAGGTAGCGCGGCGGCATCAGGTGGTCGGCCATGCCGAGGCGCATATCGGCCGTAACCTGATCGAGCACCCGCGAGATGCCGTGCAGGCGGGCTACGTAATTCTCATAGTCCTTCACGGTTTTCAGCGGCATTTGCGTCATCAGTCCTGGAATGCCGAGCTGGATCCCGTTCATCTGATCGACCGGCATCTCCCAGTCTTTGAAGCGGGCTCCCTCGACGGCTTCGCGGAGCTGCCGCAGCATGAGGGTTTGATCGAGGACTTCCTGCTCAGGAAATCCTGCTGTGTTGATGGCCTCGAAGGTGCGAATCTCCTCGCGGGCATGCTCGGTTTGGCGCTCCTGTTCGGCGGCGGAGTAGTCGGCCCAGCGGTCGTTGTAGCGAGGGTCGCCGATCGACGTGGCCAGTTCCGGGCTGGTGCGCAAGGTGTACTGCCATTCCTGCTCGAGAGCGTCGTGGAGTTTGGCGCGGCGAGCGGCGAGGCCGGACGGCTGTGCCGGACCATTGATTGCGAAGCCAGGAATCAGGAGCAGTGCAAGCGGCAGCGCGCGGCGAAAGTTGAACATCAAGTGGGACTCCGGGAAAAATATGTGGATGAGAAATGCAAGAGCCATAGTACAGAAGCGCAGACTCCGCACAGGCGGCATGTCGTGAGAGCAGAATGGTTTTTGGTACATTGTTGTCGGTCCATACGAATCGGGATTGGAGAACTGCCGTGTTTCTGGGAATGGATGTGGGCACCGGCGGCACGCGCGCCGTGCTGGTGGATGAAAAGGGGCAACTGATCGGCTCGGCTTCGAGCGAGCACGAGCCGTTTCGCACGCCGCATCCTGGCTGGGCCGAGCAGGATCCGGAAGACTGGTGGCGAGCCTCGCAGCGGGCGATTCGCGAAGTGCTGGCCAGCGGCGTTCGGATCGATGCGGTCGGCCTGACCGGCCAGATGCATGGCGCGGTCATGCTGGATAAGGACGGCAACGTGCTTCGGCCTGCGCTGATCTGGTGCGATGTCCGCACTGGACCGCAGTGCGACTGGCTGCACAAAGTGATCGGACGCGAGCGGTTGATCGAGCTGACGGCCAATCCTGCGCTGCCGAACTTCACGCTGACCAAGTTGCTGTGGGTGAAGGAGCATGAGCCGGAAATCTTTGCGCGCATTGCGCATATTCTCTGCCCCAAGGATTATGTTCGCTATCGGTTGACCGGCACCTATGCGATGGATGTGCAGGAAGCTTCGGGCACGCTGCTGCTCGACGTGGCGCATCGGCGCTGGTCAAAGGAAGTAGCGAAGATCGCCGGCATTCCGGAAAGCTGGCTGCCGGAGCTGTTCGAGTCGCCGGAAATTTGCGCGAACATCAGCGACGAGGCGGCAAAGCTCACCGGCCTGAAGGCCGGAACGCCAGTGGCTGCCGGCGCTGGCGATCAGGGCGCCGGCGCAGTGGGC
>JBAVUB010000381.1:0-8964 GCA_049696575.1 Acidobacteriaceae bacterium
CCCACCCCAACCCGCGCACGGTGCGACAATCATCTGCGGAGATTGTCCTGGCCTCAACCAGACCCTCCGAAGGAGTTCGTTTGCTATGAAGCGTTTCCTGATGTGTACAGCACTTCTTGCTTTTGCCTCCACCGCCTTTGCACAACAAAAAGCCCCGGCCAGCCCGCCCGAAACAGCCACTGGAACAATAGGCGGCCACGCGATCACCATCAAATATTCGTCGCCAGGCGTGAAAGGCCGCGAAGGCCACATCTTCACGAAAGACGGCCTGATCAGTCACGATCCGCATTACCCGGTATGGCGTGCCGGCGCCAATTCAGCCACATCGCTCCACACCGACGCCGACCTCACCATCGGCGACCTCTCCGTCCCCAAGGGTGACTACACCCTCTTCGTCGACATCTCGAACCCGGACCAGTGGACGCTGATCGTCAACAAGCAGACCGGCGAATGGGGCCTGCGCTACGACGCCTCGCATGATCTGGGCAAGACGCCGATGACCATGAGCAAACCGGCAAGCATGGCCGAGAACCTCAGCTGGTCCCTCACCGATGCGGGCGGCGGCAAAGGCCAGCTGACCCTGTCGTGGGAAGACCACACCGCCTCGGTCTCTGTTTCCGCTCATTGAGGCCACATCGACGCTTGCGCCGCTGCTTCGGTGACCGGGCAATCGCGCAGCACGATCCGTTCATTGCTCCCGCGCGCAAAGGCTGACCGTCCAACTCTGCGTCCAGGTCTGCGAACCCAGGGCTGGACGGCCATCCGCCCGTTACTATGGAAATGGAGGTTCTCCGCTCGCATGGTTTCCCGAAGCGCTTTGCGGTTCTTTCTGGCTCCCTTCTCTGTTTTTCTCCTTTGCTCCGCAGTCCAGGCCCAGAAGGCTCTCCGGAACGACGACGTTTCCGTTGACGGCTTCTACCAGTTCACCCAGACCGCCAGCGGCAACGGAATCTCCGATACCACCAGCAAATCGCTGGGCGGTGAGGCGAGCTTCCGCCACAGTTTTCATTGGTACATGGGCTACGAAGCTGCGTATGACTACACGCGCTTCACTGAGTACTACACCGGCCAGGCGTTCGGCTATCAGCACAACCTCCACGCCTTCAGCGGTTCGTATTACGTGCATGGCCCCAGCGCGCTCGGCCTCCAGCCCTTTGCGCTCGCCGGCATCAGCGCAGCGGTTTTTTCCCCATCGCTCAACGGCGGCCAGAACGTTCCCTATCAAATTCGCCCCGCCGCCAACTTCGGAGCCGGCATCAACTATCCCCTGCTCGGCAGCGCCATCGGACTCCGCTTCGAGTATCGCGGCCTCTACTACCAGGCCCCCGACTTCGGCCTGCAGAAGCTCACCACCAACGCCTATCGCCTGACCTCGGAGCCGATGGCCGGCATCTACGTCCACTTCTGAAACCGCGAGCCGACCGAACCAGCACCTATGGACTGCATCTTCTGCAAAATCGTGGCCGGCACAATTCCTTCGAAGAAGGTGCGCGATGACGAAACTCTCCTGGCTTTTTTTGACATCGAGCCCAAGGCGCCGACCCACATCCTCGTGATCCCGAAAAAGCACCTGGCGTCGCTCGCCGACGCAAAGAAAACCGACGAAGCGCTGCTCGGCCGGCTGCTCATCGCCGCCGCCGAAATTGCCCGCGAGCAGGGCCTCGCCCGAGGATTCCGAGTCGTCATCAGCACCGGCGCCGAAGGCGGCCAAACCGTCGATCATCTCCATCTCCACGTCATGGGCGGCCGCCAGATGCACTGGCCTCCTGGTTAGGTCTCCCACTGGCAGCCTCGTCCGGCCTCTGATCCTCGAACCTTCCCAGCCCCGCAGCTCGATTGCAGGAAATTCTTTCCTTGCACTGCCGTTCTTCATGATCTAGCTTGTTGTGCACTCATCGGCATACCTGGCGCCGACGACGAGGTGAACCATGCCGGACGGGTCCTCTACCCAAAACCCCGCAGTTCTCTCTTATCTCGCCATGCGGCGGGCGGTCGGGTGGATCGCCCTCGCATTGCCGATCGTGCTCATCGCCGTCTGGAAGTTCCTGCCGGGCCACCATGCGCTTCCCACGTCGATCAGCGGCTACTACTACACTCCTCTGCGAAACCTGTTCGAGGGGAGCCTGTGCGCGATCGGCCTGTTCAACCTGTGCTGCCAGGGATACGACGCGCGCGACGAAGCTGCCGGAATCCTATCGGCGCTGTTCGCCTTTGGCGTGGCCTTTTGTCCAACCTCACCGTCGTGCGGGTATGGGTGCCCATACAACTGTCCGTCAGCGTCGACCCCGTGTCCCAGCCCCTTGCAGACTAATGTCGGGTATGCTCATTTGACCTTCGCAACCCTGCTCTTCCTGACTCTCGCCTATTTTTGTCTCGTGCTGTTCCGTCAGACGCAGGTGCAGCAGGCAATGACGCGAAAGAAGCGGCAGCGCAATCTGGTTTATGCCGTGTGTGGGTGTGTGATTCTCGCCTCAATCGGGCTGATCGTGCTGTGCCGCCTGCTCAACCTAAACCAGCTGCTCTTCGGCCTCGCGCCGATGTTCTGCTTCGAAACCACTTCGCTGCTGGCCTTCGGTGCAGCCTGGCTCGTCAAAGGAGAAACCGTCCTTCGGGATGAGGGTGCTCCTCGTCCGCGCATGACGGTCCGGGAAGCGAACACCCCCTGGCCCGCAAACTGAAAAAGGTCATCCTGGCGAACTCCGCTGCGAGGTCGCCGGCTCGCTATTGTCATGGCCGACGGCGCCGCTTGTTTTCTCTCCCTGGAACCTGCGGGAAGCAAGTATATTGATCCGCTAAAGCTTCGCAGAGGGGACCGGACAGTCGGGCAAAGCGAGCCCGGCACGGCCACCCGCACGAACGCGAGGGCCTTCCATGCCAAAGAACATCGTGATCTGCTGCGACGGAACCGGCAACGACTTCGACAAGCCCGAGACCGATTCCAATGTCGTGAAGCTCTACAACACGCTCCAGATTTGCGACGAGCAGATCGCGTACTACCATCCTGGCGTGGGCACACTCGGTGCGCCGAATGTGAACGGGCGCCTGGCGAAATGGTGGTCGAAGGTGCTCGGGCTGGCCATCGGCAAGGGGCTTCTGGACAACGTCGGCGACGCCTATCGCTACCTGATGAACACCTATAAGAAGGGCGATAACATCTTCATCTTCGGCTTCAGCCGCGGGGCCTACACAGCGCGGGCAGTCGGCAGCCTGCTCCATGTGTTCGGATTGCTGGAATCGGGGAACGAGCAGCTGATCCCATACATGCTCCAGCTTTACGCGCAAAAGGCAAACGCAACCCAGGAATCGACGATTCCCGCCGAAGACGCGTTTAAGTACGCCTTCTCCCGTGCCGTGGAGGTCCACTTCTGCGGCGTGTGGGACACCGTGAGTTCTTATGGGTGGTTGACCTCGCCCATCAATCTGCCTTTCAACGGACAGAATCCGATCATTCGCACCGGACGTCACGCGGTTTCCATTCACGAGCACAGGTGCTTTTACCAGGACGATTTGTGGGGGCCTGCGCTCGCCGGCACGGAGGAGTTTCCGGCGCAGGATATCCGTCAGGTGTGGTTTACCGGCGTGCACTCTGACATTGGCGGCAGCTACGACGAGAGTGAGGCCGGGCTCTCCAAGATCACCTTCGAGTGGATGTTAGTGGAGGCGCGGAAGCAAGGCTTGCTCGTGGATGACCAGCGCGCGGCGATCGTGCTCGGCGAGGCGCCGCCACCGCCAGAGTTGCCGAAATACGTCGAGCCCAATCCGAAGGCCATGCTGCATGTGTCGCTCCAGTCATTTTGGTGGATCGCCGAGTGTATTCCGCGAACCAGGAATGGACATCTTTCGATTCCCTTTGGGCGCTGGTGGCGAAAAATTCCGGAGGGGTCGCACATTCACGCAACCGTGCCGCTCAGCGGGCATACGGTCAACTACCCGGCGCAGCACCAGACCGAACCGTGGGTAAGGTTTATGCCGGCAGACGTTGTAACCCAGGATTTCGCGCTGTCCGCGCCCGCAGTGGTAGACCAGATGGCAGCCGCTGCCGAACCAGAGAAGATCCATCGGCTGTTTCGCAAATAGCCTCCACTCCGTGAATCAGTGGAACAGCGACAGATCGATCGCCGCACCCATCTTTTCGTAGCCGGCATCGCCAGGGTGGAGATGATCGCCGGAATCGACGGCGGGATCGAAAACGGTGGGGTTAGCCGGGTCGCGCGTGACCTGATCGAAGTCGATGACGCCGTCGAAGACGCCGCTGGTGCGGATCCACTGATTCACGGCCTCGCGCATCTGTTCGCCGGCAGGCGAGGCGTAGCCTGCGCCCACATAAGGAGTCAGGGTCGCGCCGAAGACTTTGATGCCATGAGTGTGAGCGCGCGTGACGAGCTGGCTGAGCGCCGAAGTGAGCTGCGCAACCGTCACTTCGTCGCCGGGCGCGCGGGGTTGCGCGGTACGGCCGATGTCGTTGATGCTTTCAAGAATGATGAGGTATTTCACGCCGCTCTGCGCGACGACGTCGCGATCGAAACGAGCCAGCGCGTTGGGACCAGTGCCGTCATGCAGAACGCGATTGCCGCCGATGCCTTCGTTCAGCACGGAGAGATGAGCGGTTTTTGAATTCTCCTGCAAGCGGCGAGCGAGAACGTCGGGCCAGCGGTGGTTGGCGTCGCGCGTAGAGAGCGCGCCGTCGGTGATGGAGTCGCCGTAAGTGACGATCGCGGCGGCTCGGGGATCGCGCGTGCTGACGTCAATGCCCTTCACGAAGCACCAGGAAAAGACGGGGCGCGCGTCCGTCTCGGTTGCGGCAGTGGTGGTGTCGCCGACAGTGATGTACGTCGTGGACCGCGCGTCCTGGTGGCACGTGGTGTCGTTGATCGGCTGCTCGGGAAGAAAAATGCTGACGGCCAGGCTCGAGAGCGGAGTCACCTGAAGCGGAACCGGATCGCTGAGCATGAGAGCGCCAGGCGGAATGATGACCGAGCCCTGTCCGCTGAAGGTGAGCGCGTGATCGCTGGCAGGCTCGATGGATCCGGAGCCGGCGCTGAGCGCGATGTGCGCGGATCCCACAGTCAGCGGGCGCGCGCCAAATTCATTAGTGAGCTGGACCCGCACCGACGCGCCGCCGGCGCTGATGTGCACGATGTTCCGATACGTGGTGTTGGCCGGCGAAGGCTGCCCGGGATTCACCGGCTCACCCATCGGCGATGCGGCCCAGCTCCCAACCCAGCGAAGCGGCTCCTGCGCGCCGAGCGCGGGCACGAAGATCACAAACAGCGCGAGGGACGCGCGAAGGAAGAAACGGCTCATGATTCCTCCAGAAAGACGCAGCGTCCCTTCTACACCATTGCGGGCGGCTCCGGAGCCAGGAAGCCCCGCAACCGCCCGCTTTTTGAATCGCCGGGATCTACTGAACCATCCCGCTGCCGCCGCCGGCGGGCATGACGTTCGTGACCTGCCACCCGCTGGACGACTTCACGATCGTAGCCGTCGCGGTTTGTTGGCCCGACGTGGCGTCGGCGATTTTCGGAAAGGCCGTCTTCATCTCAGCCGTGCTGGCCCAGTCGCTGACGCTGCTGACCGCGTCGTGGTAGTTCACGGTGTACTGCGTAGCGTCGGAATCGGGCGGCGTGAAGTTGTCGATGGACGTGACTTCGCGATGCCCGAAGCAGAAATTGCCGTAGCCGGGCTGTGCGGCATCCGCCGTCCATGTGCTGCGCCCTTTGTCGGAGAGGTCATAGTCGTTAACCTGTTTGGATCCGATCAGAAAACGCTTTTTCTCCGCGGGCGTGCGCGTCAGCAGACCCGCATCGGTAAGAGCATCGAAGCCTTTGGTCTGGTCTTCGTTGTTGGTGTCGGCCTGGGCGGGGAACTTGACTGTGGTTGCCCAAACGCAGACCGGCCTCGCGCTGTAGTACCCGTTGATGGCAGATTTGAAGGCGCCTGGATCGACTGCGTTCTTACGGCATCCGGCCGCGAGGGCGATGGTCCCCATACAGACTATCGTGATGAGTTTGCTTCTTGTCATTGCGCGAAAAGTCTCCTCGCGCGGTAGGATGCGGATTTCCAGCCCAGCCGTTTGTCTTTGCACCATTGTGGGATTGAAAAAGCAGCGCACCGCCGCTGGAATTAACGGTGAGGGGCGAGTGTTCCGATGCTGTTGTCCCACCCCATGAACCTGGTGGCGTTGATCCTGCGGGACTCCGGTCCGCTGCATATTTTTCGCTCCCGGTATACGGTGCCGCTGTGCTCTTTTACTCCGTGCTCGTCTTTGGCCAGCGTGGGCGCCGCCTCCCCTTCGCCAGGCCCATCGGCGCCGTGCTGGCCACTCACTTGGCGTGCCTCGCTGCCCTTTGTGCATGGATCACCCTCGCCATCTTCACCTATGCGTCGCTGCCGCCCTGGCTAACCGGCGAGCGCGATGCCGGCAGGCTCGGATACACCATCGTGGAAGTCGTCTTTCTCGCAGCCATCGTCCTGATGCTGTACTTCGAGCGCCGCCGGATTTACGTCAAAGACTGGAGTTCCGTCCCCCGCCGGCAGGACCGCGACAGCCCCTCGACCTGAATCTTCCCCGCAAAAGAAAAAGCCCCGGACTCAACCAGGGCTTTACTCCCTTAATGAAGGTTCAGAGCGGCTGGGCGTATTCCGCTTCCTGCTCCTCGTCGAGGCCGTGACGGCGCAGCAGCGTCGGCAGGTTCTGCGAGAAGGCGGAACGCGGCATGACAATGTCGCATCCGGCTTCGACCGCCTTCGCCTTCAGATCTCCCTGCAGGTGCGAGAGGAACCCGATGACCGACGTCCCCTTCTTCAGTTTCGATTTGATTTTCGGAATCAGCGTCATCGGCTTGGCCGCGGCGTTGTTCAGATCGAAAACGATCAGCGACGGCCGCTCTTCCTCAGGCCCCTCGACAATCTTCGCCAGGGTCTCAGGGTCGTTCTTCACGAACGCAACCTTGATCCCGAGCTTGCGCGCGGTCTCGTTGATCTTCGCGAAGAAAAAGAGGTCCTCAATGAAGAGGTAGATGCGGATCGGTGCGTCTTCCTTGATGGGCGGCGGAGGCGGTTCCCACGAGGCAGCGTTTTCAGCGTGGTAGCCGTTGCCGTTAATGTTGCCGTTCCGGAACTCGATGGTCGACGGCGGAGAGTCGGCGACGTTGCCGTTAGCCGCGCGGTAGCTGTGGTCCATGGGACCGACGAAGACCCGCTCGCGCCGCTGCTTGTTGCGCCGGCGTCCGCCACCACCTCCGCCCTGATGCTGCCCGCCACCGTTGTTCTTAAAGAAGCGGGTTTGGCTGGAGGGCTGCGGCTTCGGCGGCTTCTGCTTGTAGGGCTGCGGCGCCTGGCTCTGCGGCTGGGCCTGGTTCTGCCCCTGACCGTTGGCCTGCGCGCCGCCCTTGTTCCGCTTGCGGCGACGGCGGCGGCGACGGCCGCCACCCTCTCCATGGCTTTGCCCTTGCGGGGCTCCTTGCGCCTGAGCCGGGACCGGATTATCCGCCGGCTGGTTCTGCTCTGTTGTCATGCCTGCACTTCCTGGTGCGATGGACTGTCTGTTCCTGTTTCCCGCCACGTCTTTTTCAGACCCGCTGGCGTGAACTGCGATCCCTCGAGGACCGCGGCACGAAGCTGACTCGCGGGGAGTCAGGAACAGGGGAATTTGTTAGCTCCGGCCCAATGCTTCTGGCTTGATTGCAACCGACACGGCCGGAAAGTAGTAATGCTGTGCGACACCCATGATCTGGGTCCCTGTACGGCTCCCGCCCTGCTGCCCGAGGAGTGAGACGGGGGAACGCAACCGAATGCCGCGCCGATCAACGGAACGTACTGGAGTTGCCGTCTGATTCTGATTCAACCTTCGCAACCGGGTGGTCTCTCCTCGGACGGCGCACGCGACGGCGGAGAAAAACTCCCGGGGGTAATTCCTGACTCTCGAGAATCGCGGCGAGCCTCGCGCAAATCCGGCGTGGCATCAGCCGCTCGATAGGCAAACACAATAGTACTCCCGGGCTTGAGCGCTGGCAAGTCCCTTCCTAGCCGGGGCGCGCGGACGACCCGAAATGGTAACGCCTCATCCCAGCAGAAAAGCCACCCGTGTCCCGGATGGCTTTTCGCGTGACGGCCAGTCACTGGCCTCCCTGAAGTCGCCCTATATCCCTAAAGAACCAAGATGGATCAGGACTTTTTGCATCCCGGCCGGGGCAGAATCTCGAAGGATGTTGCTCTCGGCGGCCGGAATCTCTTTTCGCACCAGCCCACTTACGCGGGCCTATACGTCGCTGGCACTGGGATGAATTGCAATTTGTGGGCCGTTTATTTGAAGGTTTGAAATCAACCGTTTAAGCCTGGCGGATAGCTCGATTCCATTCAGATTCCCGTAGAACCCCGACTCGCTAAGTCCGGAAATCCATAACACCCGTGTGGGACTACTTCGGTCCGCGTCCCCTACTGGCCCGATGTTTGGCACCGCGGGCAAAAGTGGCTGCTGCGCCCGCCCAGAACAATCCGCCGTATCGGCGTACCGCACACCCGGCACGGCTGCCCTTCCCGTCCATAGACGCGATGCTGGATCTGGAAGAACCCCGCGACCCCGTCAGCGTCGACATAGTCCGAAACCGACGAGCCCCCAGCGCGAATGGCCGACTTTAGCACGGTCCGCAGTGCCTTGTGGAGCCGAGCCAGTTCCTCCCGCGTCAGCCGGCCCGCCATCCGCGTGGGCCGAATGCCCGCGCGGAACAGGCTCTCGTCGGCATAAATGTTCCCCACCCCGTGCAGCAGCGACTGGTTCAGCAGCGCCGCCTTGATCGACAGCTTGCGCCCCTTGAACAACGCGGCAAAATCAGCCCCTGCAATCGTGAGAGGCTCGCGCCCAGGACCCGTGAATCCACCCGCCTCAACGTCGAGCAGCGCGAGACGGCCAAAACGCCGCGGGTCCACAAACCGCAATTCGCGTCCCGAAGCGAGGTGCAGCAC
>JBAVUB010000382.1:0-1705 GCA_049696575.1 Acidobacteriaceae bacterium
GTGACAAATACGCCGTCCTGGTCACCCGTCATGGCATACGGAAGGGAGTTGACAACGCAGGGGACGATGGTCTGGTTCGCCACGTCGATTCCGGTTCGTTCGAGAACGATGTCGGCATGCGCGACAAGCGCGTCAGCGAGGCGCTTCACCTGCTCGACCGCTGATGTGATCTCCAACGCGAAGTAATATGCCGCGACGGGGTTATGGCCCGACAACGTCCGGTTTTTGCATTCGAGGATGAAAATGTGATCGTCCCAGGGGACAACGACATCATACTCGAATTCTTCCCCATCCCGTTTGAACTTGAAGGGCTTCGCCGCAAAGCCCTGCTTCTTGAAGAAGCGAAGCGTCTCTTGCTCGAAGGCTTTTCCCTTGCGGCCGAGCTGCTGGCCTTGGTTGCCGATGGCCGACAAGGTCACACGTGCGGGATCGGAATTCAGAATGCCTGGGGCAAAGAAAAGGAGGGAGGCGTCGTTCATTCGAATGAGCGGTTGGTCGAACAGATCTCGGCTGGAGGCGCGAAGCGATGCCTGGTCGATGAATGTCTCCGCAGCGCGCTCCTTCAGACCGACGCGATCGAGGGTGGCGACGAGCATCTCACGGGAAATCGTGAACCAAAGACCTTTTTTGCCATCCTGGGCATATCGTTCATCGGCCAGACACCGCAGCGTGGCGTAGCCGCGAATCCATTCGACCAGCCTCAGGCCGCAGGGTCGCTCCTGATCGTCGACGATCGAGTAGCCGAGGATCTCGCTCAGCGAGACATCGGAGTGCGCCTCCTGCGCCGAAACAAACACGCCCGGAGGGAGGCTGAGCGGCGCGGCAATTCCAGATTCCCTCGTCTGCATGTTGATCTGCAGCGTCATCTCCTGGAATGTCTGGATCAGGCGGTCATCGAGGCGATCGTTTGCGAGATAGTCGAAAAACTCGCCTTGGCTGATGTGGTCGTATTCGATGGCTGTTTCGGCGCTCTCAGGGGCCCATGCGGGCAGATCGGTTCCAGTGAACACCTTGATCTCGCCATCGAAATAGCGGCAGCGCTGCTCCATCCGCTCCCAATGACGCCAGGATGCAGCCAGAACCTCCGTCAAGCCCGCTTTGTAGATCTCGTCGCCGGTCACCTCCGGCAGCTTTGGCAGCACCAGAAACTTCTCAGTGTCGAACCATCTGTAACGGTGGCCGAGCAGCATCAGGGTCATAGTCGTGATATCGACGATGCCCGCCAACACGCCATCCGGCGAATATGAAGAACCGTCCGGTCGTTTGATCCGGAATGACTGCAGCGTCAGTTCCTTGCGTCGGCGGCTCGATGAATGGAACGATTCCATCAAATCGTGATACGCATAGGCCGCTCGAGAGAGCGCCGCCGACGCTTGCGTGTCCGGCAGGAGCTTGGCAGCGACGGTCCCCTCCTGAGTCCGCAGGATCTCGCGATAGCCGGCCTCTACGCGCTGGATGACCGCGATCTCGTCGCGGAGCAACGCCACCGCTTCAGCACCGAGACGGTTGTTTGAACTTCTCCCAGTCGAACGTTTTCACCGCCTGCTTTACCAGGTTCTCTTTCAACCTCTGCGGCGGCGCTCGCGATCCTACTTGCCGCAGAAGGGTTGGGCGTCGAGCCCGAAGTGGTACGCGCGGTGCCAGCCCCGATTCATGCGCGCTTTGCAAACCCGGTCATGATTGTCGATGGATTGCCGTTCGATCC
>JBAVUB010000383.1:0-5266 GCA_049696575.1 Acidobacteriaceae bacterium
TTCCTGGACCGTGATGAGCTTAACGAAGTCGAGCACGCTGAGCCCGCCACGCACCTGTGCCTGACCACTAGTGGGCAGCGTATGATTCGGGCCGGAAATGTAATCGCCGAGTGGTTGTGCGGACCAGAGCCCGACGAAGACCGAGCCGGCGTTGCGAACCCAGCCGAGGTCTGCGGCGCTGTCAATGGTTAGATGCTCAGGGGCAATCTGGTTTGTGAGGTCGTGGGCTTCTTCCGGGGTGCGGGTAACAATGGCCGCGCCGTGATTTTTAAGCGCCGCCGTGGCAATTGTGTTGCCGCGCGCGCGCTGCCTGACTTCGGCGATAACAGCTTTGGCGAGCGGCAACCTTGTGGTGATGAAGATGGCGACCGCATCCGGATCGTGTTCGGCTTGCGCCACCAAATCGGCGGCGATCCATGCAGGCTCGCCAGCCTCGCTGGTGACCACGATTTCGGTGGGGCCAGCCAGCATTTCGATGGCGCAGTCGAAGGCTACGAGCTTCTTGGCGGCCGTCACCCAGGCATTGCCGGGACCGACGATCTTGTCGACGCGGGGTACGCTATCCGTGCCATAGGCCAGCGCGGCGACCGCGTGCGCTCCCCCAACGCGGTAAAACTCCGTGATTCCCAGCAGAAATGCAGCGGCGAGGGTTTCCTTTGCGGGATGCGGCGAGACGACGACGATTCGCCCGACGCCGGCAACCTGCGCGGGGATCACCGTCATGAGCAGCGTGGAAGGCAGGGGGTAGCGCCCGCTGGGGATGTAACAGCCGACGGAGGCGAGCGGAATCACGCGCTGGCCGGTTGTGACCCCTGGCGCAGGTTTCAAGTCGAAATCTTTGGGCCGCTGCCGCGCGGCAAAGGCGCGTACGTTGCGAGCAGCGACCGTAAGCGCCTGGCGGGTCGCCTCTGGCGTCGACTCCCACGCAAGCTGCAATTCAACTTCAGGAATTCGTAACGGAGATTGTGACGCAATGCGGTCGAGTTTGGCCCGGAGCCGGAGAAGTGCTGAATCGCCGCCCCGCCGCACGGATTCGACGATGTGCCGCGTCTGGGGCAGAACGGGTTCGTACGCGGCGT
This sequence comes from Acidobacteriaceae bacterium, assembly GCA_049696575.1. Classification (GTDB taxonomy): domain Bacteria; phylum Acidobacteriota; class Terriglobia; order Terriglobales; family Acidobacteriaceae; genus Palsa-343. The sequence goes on from JBAVUB010000383.1 coordinate 1,080, forward strand.
TCCGGCGATCGGTCAGTGCGGCGATCGCTTCCGACGCACCGCGCCCGGAGGTGCGCAGCAGCTTCACAGGACCACCTTGTTCAGCGGGTATTCGACGATTCCCGTCGCCTTGGCGGCTTTGAGTTTCGGGATGACTTCGCGGACCGTGCTTTCCTCGAGGATGGTGTTCACGGCAACCCAGTTCGCATCGCTCAGCTCGGAGATGGTCGGCGAGTTGAGCGCAGGGAGTACGCTGAGCACCGCCCGCAGGTGCGTTTTCTCAACGTTGAGCATGAGGCCGACCTGGCCCTGCGCGTCGATGGCGCCACGCAGCATCAGCGCGAGGTTATCGATCTTCTGTTTCTTCCATGGGTCGGCGCAGGCGACGCGATTGGCGATGAGGTGCGTCTCACTCTCCATAACCGTGTCGATGATGCGCAGCCGATTGGCGCGGAGCGAGCTGCCGGTTTCCGTGACCTCGACGATAGCATCGGCCAGCGTCGGCGGTTTGACTTCTGTTGCGCCCCAGCTGAATTCCACTTTGACGGGGATATTCTTATCCGCGAAGTAGCGTTTGGTGACCTCGACCAACTCAGTGGCAACGATCTTGCCGGAGAGATCTTCGGCGCGCTGCCACGCCGAGCTTTCCGGCACCGCCAGGACCCAGCGAACGCGGCGGCGGCTTTGCTTGGCGTAGACGAGGCTGGTAATGCTTTCGACCTCGAGGCCGCTTTCAACCACCCAGTCGATCCCAGTGAGGCCTGCGTCGAGCACGCCGTGGTCGACGTAGCGGGCCATCTCCTGCGCGCGGATGAGCATGCATTCAATTTCCGGATCGTCGATGTTGGGGAAATAGGAGCGGCCATCGGCGTAGATATTCCAGCCGGCACGTTTGAACAGCGCGATAGTGGCGTCCTGCAGACTTCCCTTGGGAATGCCGAGACGTAGTTTGTTGCTCATGGGTGCACCTCGGCGCCGGTGGCGAGCGGGCGCGTAAAGCAGCTCACAGTGCCTTCGTGGCAGACAAGCCCGTCGCCCTCGACTTCGACGCGGAAGAGGAGCGCGTCCTGGTCGCAGTCGGTCGCGACCTCCACGATGCGCAGGCGATTGCCGCTCGTTTCGCCCTTCATCCAGAGCTTCTGGCGGGTGCGGCTCCAAAAGGTAACAAAGCCGGTTGCTTTTGTTTTGCGCCAGCTTTCTTCATTCAGAAACCCCAGCATCAGCACCTGCCCGGTGCGCGCGTCCTGCACGATGCCAGGGGCGAGTCCGTCCATCTTGGCGAAATCGATTGTCGGTTCGGTCATCTCTTCCTCAAAGTTTTACCCGGAAAACTGAAAAGCCCGTCAGCGCTCTCTGCGCCGGCGGGCTCTTCTCGAATCCTGGTGTTTGTTTTCTACCCTGGAATGCGGAAGTTCGCCGGCACGCTCGTCACGTGATGATGGTGGTGATGACGATGGTGGACGCGAACCTGCATCTCTGTCCACCATAGGATGCTGGCAGCGGCGATGTCAACTGCCGGACGGGCTGGGCGCGATGACTTCGGCAAAGTGGACGGCGCGTCGGCTGGTGTTCTGGCTGATCTGCTCGCGGCAGCTGAATCCATCTGCGACGAGGATGGTTTCGCGAGCAGCGCCGCGCACAGCGGGCAGCAACACGCGCTCGCCGAGCGCCTGAGAGACGACGAATTTCTCACGCTCAAACCCGAAGGGGCCAGCCATGCCACAGCAGCCGGAGTCGAGCAGTTCGACTTCAGCGCCAGTCCGACGCAGGATCGCGACTTCGTCGGTCATCTTCATCAGAGATTTGTGATGGCAGTGACCGTGGAGGACCATTGTTCTGCCGGGGAGCTGCGGCGGCTGATAGTCCGACGCGTATCGGGTCAGAAATTCGCTGAGCAGGAAAGTTTGTTCACGGAGACGCTGTGCGCGGCCGTCGGTGGGGAAGAAATTCACCAGCTCGTCGCGAAAAACGCTGGCGCAGCTGGGCTCGAGAAAGACGAAGGGCATCCCGCCGTCGATTTGCCGGGCGAATCCGACCAGAACCTCGCGGAGATAGGCACGGGCCTGCTGCAGAAATCCGAAGTCGTAGAGCGGACGACCGCAGCAGACGTGCCGGCGCGGAACCTCAACGTCGAAGCCCGCGGTTTCCAGCACCTGGGCGGCAGCGCCCAGGGATTGCGGATGGTAGTAGTTGTTCCAGGTATCCGGCCACAGGAGGACCGCGCGTCCGGCGGAACGTTTGGACGAGTGCCTCTCCCATGACGACTGGAAACTGCGTGGCGCAAATTGCGGGAGCTTGCGCCGCTGGGCGACGCCGAGTATGGCTTTGATGGCGTGCGACACGCCCGGAAACCCGAGAGCAAGATTCGCAAGCCGCGGCGTGACGCCCGGGATCAAAGACGCTGCGCCCGCCAGGCGATCCATGAATCCGAATGCATAGTGCTGCGGTTTGCGCAGCCGGTCGCCGTAGTAATGAGCGAGAAATTCAGCTTTGTAAGTCGCCACGTCGACGTTGACCGGGCACTCGCTCTTGCACGCTTTGCACGAAAGGCAGAGGTCCAGCGCCTCGCGCACGGCGTCGTTGCGCCAGCCGGTGTCGAGAACTTTGCCTTCCATTAGCTCCCAAAGCAGATGGGCGCGACCGCGCGTAGAGTGCTGCTCCTCACGCGTCGCCATGTAACTGGGACACATGGTTCCCGCGCCATCTTTGCGGCACGCGCCGACGCCTACGCAGCGCAGGGTCGCTTCCCCGAAGGATCCGTGATCGTCCGGGAACTGGAAAAAAGTCTCCGGGCGTTTCGATTGATAACCGGCTCCGAGACGCAAATCTTCGTCCGGCTGATAGACCGGCACTCCGGAGGGATCGATCATCTTGCCGGGGTTCATGCGGTTGTCGGGATCCCACAGCGTTTTGAACTCGCGGAAGGCCTGCATCAGCTCGGGGCCGAACATCTTCGGCAGAAGCGCTCCCCGCGCCTGCCCGTCGCCGTGCTCGCCGGAGATCGAGCCGCCGTGCGCGATCACGATGTCCGTAGCCTGATCGAGGAAGGCGCGGAATTTGCGGATGCCGGATTCGCTTTCGAGGTCGAAGTTAATGCGCGTGTGCACGCATCCCTGGCCGAAGTGGCCATACATCGGGCTGCGGTAGTCGTATTCCTTCATCAGCGCCCAAAGCTGGCGGAGGTAGGAGCCGAGCCGTTCGGGAGCGACGGCGGCGTCTTCCCAGCCTTCCCAGCCGTGCGGCTCACCGGGAACGAAAACCGTCGAACCGAGCGCGGACTCCCGAATGCGCCAGATGCGGGCGGCTTCGTCGGGAGTGTAGACACGGCCGGTGGGCGAGCCGGGGAGCCGCGAGGCGCTGGAGAGTAGATCGTGCGCCTGCGTTTCGGCCTCGTCGTCAGACTCGGCGCCAAATTCAGCGAGCAGGAACGCGCCGCCGTTGGGCAGCAGCTTGATGTCGTCGACGGCGAGATTCTTGCGGCGCATGAAGTCGAGCAGCATCGCGTCAACGCCCTCGAGGCCGATGGGGCGGTGCCGAATAATCTCGGGCACGGCGTCCGCGGCAAGGAACGGATCGGGAAATCCGAGCACCGCGAGTCGCCGGCAAGGCGGGCTGTGCATCAGGTCCAGAGTGGCGCTGAGAACCGTGACCAGCGTGCCCTCCCCGCCGACCAGCGCGCGGGCGACCTGGAACCCGCGCTCCGGCAGCAGTTCATCGAGGTTGTAGCCGGAGACGCGGCGAGGAATGTTGGGAAAGCGGCGGCGAATTTCCTCAGCATACTCATCGCGCAGGCGGCGCATCCCTGCGTAAATCTGGCCTTTCCGGCCACCGCGAGCAACGATCGCGGAAAATTCTTCGTTGCTGGTTGCGCCGACGGTCATGCGCGTGCCGTCGTAGAGCAGGATGTCGAGCGAGCGGATGTTGTTGGCCGTCAGCCCGCCCATCACGCTGTGTGTCCCGCATGAGTTGTTGCCGATCATCCCGCCGATGGTGCACCGGCTGTGCGTAGCCGGATCAGGCGCAAAGGTAAGGTGATGCCGCTCAGCCGCCTCGCGAACGCGATCGAGGACGATGCCGGGTTCGACAACCGCGAGCTTCTTCTCTGGATCGAGTGAAACAAGCCGCCGCATGTATTTCGAGAAGTCCAGAATGACGGCGACATTGCAGCATTGGCCGGAGAGGCTGGTGCCCGCACCGCGAGGCAGCAC
>JBAVUB010000384.1:0-7182 GCA_049696575.1 Acidobacteriaceae bacterium
ACCTCGAACCCACGATGGTGCCGCCCATGGGCATGGAGCCGGTGGCGGCAGTCGAGGCCAGGGAGAGAGCGCCGCTGGGCTGAATCGAAAAGGTGTAGAGCTTGTTGAGGAAACTGTCGGTGACGTAGATCGATGCGCCGGCAGGATCGGCGAGGATGCCCGTGGGCTCAGAGGCGGAGCCGGTGGAGAACGGGCTGCCGGAAACCGGCGTGACCGCGGAAGAGGTGACCGAGAAGGCGGAGATGGTGCCGGAGGCCGGGCAGGAAGCGGGGAGAGTGGGAACGGTTCCGGTGACGGGAGGCGAGGTGGTGACGACAATGGCGTTGGTGTTGCTGACGTAGACGAAGTCACCCTTGGGGGTGACGGTGAGATTGGAGGGAAAGCACTGCACGGGGAAATAATTGGCAGCTCCGACCGTGAGTGGGGAGCCCAGAGAGCTGAGGCCATGGGGACCGGGGTTGATGGGGTAGACGATGAGAGCGCCCGGGCCGGGATTCAGATCGGTAAAGGAGGGCTGGCCGGGCGCCGCGGGTGCGTAGTAATCGAGCACATAGAGGGCGGTGCCGGAGGGATTGAGAGCGATGGCGACGGGTTCGGTGCCGGGTGTGGTGACGGTCTGCAGGGGATACAGCTTGCCATCGGTGCCGATCGCGAAAAGGACGATGGTGTTGTCGTCGTGATTGGCGACGAGGAGATTCAGGCCGTTGGGGGTTGCCACCTCATAGACAGGATTGCGGCCGCCGGAGGGATAAGGGGAGTCGGGGATCTGGAAAAGAGCCCCGGATTCGGAGTTGACCTCGTAGACATTGATCTGGCCGGGACTCTCGAGGTTGCTGGTGACGTAGAGAAAGTCGATGGTGTTGCTGGCGCCGCAGGAGAGGATCAGCAGCGACAGAGCCGCGGTGGACGCGGCGGCCAGGAGCCGCGGGCCAAATTGCGTGAACTGCATATTGCAAAGTCCTGCGCGCATCAGTCTGTATTGGAGCTGTAAAGGCACCAGGTCGGCGTTCCGACGGTGGTAAAGGAGGAGCCTTTGCGGAGGTTAGACAGGATGCCGGTGTTGGGATCGATGAGCGAGCCGGTGACCGTGCTGGAGCCTGCGTCCGCGGTATAGAGGTATTGGTGCGAAGGATCCTCGAAGATGCAAACGGGAGTGGATCCGGTGCCGAAGTAGCCGGGGGCGAGCGTGGTCAGATCTCCGGTATTGCCAGTAATGTTGAAGGCGGAGATCACGCTGCCGGACTGATTGAGCGCGGGGGACTGCGTATTGGCAACGTAAAGGAATTTGGTGCCACTGTCGGTGGTGAGCGCGGACATGCCGGCCGCTCCGGAGAAATTGGGAAAGGCGCCGCCGGTAATGGCCGAGAGCAGGCCGTTGCCGCCCTGGGTGAAGGTGTAGATCATGTTGGCGCCAGAATCGAGGATGTAGATCCAGGAACCGTTGGCGCTGGCACCGATGACGCTGATGGCCTGGGCGCCGGTAATGGGCTGCGCGCCGCCTGGAACCTGAAGGAGCTGGCCGGTAGTGGCGGCGTTGTAAGCGTAGACCACCTGGGAATTGCCGGTGGCGGGGTCGCTGGCCTCGGCGGTGTAGAGGTAGTTCGAGGCGAGGTGGAAATCAATGGGGAAACAACCGACGGGAAAGTAGGAAAGCGGGCTGCCCTGCGCGGTCTGCTGCTGCTGGTTCTGGAGGAGGAAGAGGCGGCCGGTGGAGGAATCGATGCTGAACACGGTGACGTCGCCGGCGGGACGATAGACGCCGCTGGCAGAGTCGTAGCAGGGGGTCGCGGGGCTAACGGAAGTGGATGCGGCGGTTGTATTGGGGGTGATTCCGGCCTGGTATTCGTCGAGGACGTAGAGGAAGGTGCCGCCGGTGCTGAGGGCGACACGGAGCGAGCCTAAGCCCTGGCTGGGATAGGAGAGCTGATACGCCAATTCACCGTCGCCGCCAATGCTAAAGAGGGAGACATTGCCGCCCGCCCAGGTGATGGTTCCATCGGCGGCTTTGGTGGGTTTGCCTTGATTCAGCACATAGACATAGCGGCCACCGGTGAGCAACTGGGCACGGATGGGATTGGAGCCGCCGGAGCTGAGAGGATCGTGAGGGGCGGCGTGGAGGACGCCGGTCTCGTTGTCTTCCCGATAGGACGCAACCTGGTTGTACTGCGAGCCGGTAACGATAATGTAGGCCTCGGTGTAGTCGTAAAAGCAGGATTGAGTCCCAAATCCGATGAAAAGGGATGCCGCCAGGGCCAGAGCGATCCGGCCGAATTTCCTGAACTTCATGCGCTTCCTTCACGCCGGGCCACCTGGGAAGGCGGCCACGACAAGCTGTATGGATAATCCCGGACCATTGTAAATGGTACGGGGGAGTTGCGCCGCGAATGCGGTGGGCCAAACCGCCGCTGGGGGTAGCGGCGGTTCGGACTCTGGAGCATTAGACGCGCGTCACCAGACTCGGCAAGCGTCGTCGGGCATCATTGGTTGGCCGACGTGGCAGCCAAAGGCTTTGCCGAATTCGTCGAAATTGCGGACGGTGCCGTTGGCGCGGAACATGCCGGGGGAATGGGGGTCGGTTTTGGCGGCGACACGGGAAACCTGCTCGGTGCGATTCTCGCACCAGATCTGCGCGAACGAGATGAAGTAGCGCTGGGCTTCGGAATAGCCGTCGATTTTGTCGTCAATGGTTTTGCCCTGCTGAGCGAGGGTGGCGAGCAGGGCTTGCCATGCGATGCGGATACCGCCATTGTCGGCGGTATTTTCGCCGAGGGTGAGCTTGCCGTTGAGATGGACGCCGGGGATCGGCTCAAAGCTGTTGTACTCGTCGATTTCGCAGGAGAGACGCTTCTGGAAGGCGGCGTTATCGGCATCGGTCCACCAGGGTTTGACGTTGCCCTGGCCGTCGTACTTGCTGCCTTCATCGTCGAAGCCGTGGGTCATCTCGTGGCCGATGACGACGCCGATACCGCCGAAGTTGACGGCCGGATCCTTGCTGAATTCATAGAAGGGGGGCTGCAAAATGCCGGCGGGAAAATTGATGTCGTTCTGCGGCGGGTTGTAGTAGGCGTTGACGGTGGGAGGAGTCATGCCCCACTCTTTTTCGTCGACGGGCTTGCCGACCTTGTTGAGCTCATAGTTGAACTGGAATGCGGAGGAGTGGTCGAGGTCGGTAATGAAGTTGGTGCGGGTGACCTCGAACTTTGAGTAGTCGCGCCACTTGTCGGGATAGCCGATTTTCTGGCGGAAGGCGGCGAGCTTGGCCTCGGCCTGTTTTTTGGTGTCGTCGCTCATCCACGGCAGAGACTGGATGTCTTCGCCGAGAGCTTTCTTCAGGGCGGCGACGAGCTGCTCCATGTTCTGCTTCGCCTGGGGTGGGAAGTTCTCCTTCACCCAGTCCTGGCCGACGGCTTCGCCGAGGGCGCGGTCGGTGGCGGCGGTGCAGCGCTTCCAGCGGGCGGTTTGTTCGGCCTGGCCCTGGAGGGTCTTCTGGAAGAAGTCGAAACTGGCGTCGGCAAAAGGCTGGGAGAGCCAGGAAGCGACGCCGTTCAGGACGTGGAATTTGAGGTAGGCCTTGAGAGCGTCGAGGCTCTGGCCGGCGATGACCTCGTCTTCCGCTTTGAAGAAGTCGGGCTGGCCGACATTCAGGCTGTCGACTTTGGGGGCACCGATCCCGGTGAAATAAGCAGACCAGGCAAAGTTCGAATCGAGCTGATCGAGAGCGGTCAAGGTCATGATGTGGTAGCGGTTCTCGGGGTCGCGGAGCTTGACGCGCGGCAGGGCGCCTTTGGCGAGCGCGGTTTCAATGTCGATGATCTGGCCGGCTTCGGTCTTCGCCTGGTCCTCGGTGTCGCCGGTGAGTTTGAGGACGCTGACGATGTAGGCGCGATACTTGTCGCGAATCTCCTGCATGTGCGGATCGTCCTGGATGTAGTAGTCGCGGTCAGGGAGGGTCAGGCCACCCTGATGGACGGCCTCGATCTGCTTCGAGGAATCGACCTGATCCTGTTCGACGCCGAAGCGGAAGAAGATGCCGGTGGGGGTTTTTGAGTCAAGATATGCGGCGACGGCAGCGATGTCCTTCTTGTCTTTGATCGCGTCGACGCGGGCGAAGAGAGGCAGGAGGGGCTGATCGCCGAGTTTGTCGGCGAGGCCGGTATCCATGCAGGCGGCGAAGAAGTTGCCGTACTTGCGCTGGAGGGGCGTGGAAGGGGAATCCGCGGCCTTTTTGAGGTCGACATAGAGGAGGTAGCGATTGCGCTCGGAGAGCTCGTTGAAGCGGCCCCAGCGGGACTGGTCGGAGGGAATGGGATTGTTCTTGCGCCAGTTGCCGCAGGCGTACTGGTAGAAGTCGGTGCAGGGATCGGCGGACTTGTCGATGGCGTTGAGGTCGAAGCTGTGGATCGCCTTCGGCTCGACCGGCGCCTGGGAGGAGTCGGGAGCGGAGAGGAGTTGCTGGGCGGAAAGAGCGAAGGGGCTACAGAGCAGAAGCGCTAAGGCATGGGACCGGAAGGCACGAAAGCCGGCAGACTGAACGATGCGCATTGGAATCCTCAGGAAGGCGGTGACGGGGGAACCGCGGTGAAATGTGTGCAAAAACGATAACACGGAGGGGAGGCGCCGGGCACCGGGCACCGGGCGCGGGGCTTCGGCCACAGGTGTGGAGCCCTGTTTAGACCGCAAGCCATCCTGCCTTGAGGAGCATTTCCGTGGCTACTTCAGTCAGGGAACGGTTTTCGTTGGCGATGGCAAAATCCTCCAGCCGGGCGCGATCAAGAGCGGCGTTCAACTCCGATACGCGATCGACAAACTGCTGCTGGAGTACGCCTGACTCGCGCATCATGAGGCGCTGCTGCATCGTTTCGAGGCCGGCGGTGAGACGGCAGACTACGGTGCATGTAGCCGCGACAGCGTGGCGGCAGAGCTCGAGATCGGTACGGTTTTCAATCGCGCGCGCGACCAAAAACCGGCGGACACCGAGGGAGGAATAGTTCGCGCACACAGAGTGAAGATTGGAGTGCATCACAGCATCACTGGGTTCCCGGGAGGGCAGATCGGCAAGGCCGAGGGCGTCCAGATCGATAGCAGCGTGAGGGATGTGGCGCTGGGTAAGAAGATCGGACGCTTCGGCGAGAACGGCTGTCTTCCCAGCCCCCATCGTGCCGGTAATGATCAGCAACGATGCAGTTAGAGACTCCAATGCGCGTGCTCAGAAGACGTGGAATTTGATGTTGAGGTATTTTTTGGGATCTTTGCGGATGGAGGTGACCAGGTCACTGGTATCGGTCATGACCTTGTTGGCATTGTCGTAGAGCTTGCGGTCTTTGAGGAGCGCGCCGAGGCTGCCCTGGCCATCGTTAACTTGAGTGAGGAGGGAATCGAGCTTGTTGATGGTATCGCCGAGCTTGTCGGCCATTTTGGGATCTTTGGTGAGCTTGCCCAGACTGCCCTGGCCGGAGTTGATGGTGGCGGTGATCTGGTTCAGGTTGTGGGTGGTCTCTTTGAGCTCGTTGTAGAGGGTGTCGTCTTTGAGGAGCTTGCCCATAGTTCCCTGGCCTTCGTCCAGCTTCGTGGTAATGTCCTCGCCTTTGCCAATCATGCTGTTCAGGCGGTTGTACATCGTGTCATCCTTCACCAGCTTGCCGATGGAACCCTGTCCGTTGTTGACTTCGTCGACGATGGAGGACAGTTCGTTCAGCGTGCTGAGGGCTTTCTTGTAGAGGGTCGGGTCGTTGATGAGCAGGCCGATGGAGCCATTCTTTGAATTGAGGGTATTGGCGATCAGATTGACCTGGTCGAGGATGGTGTCGAGGCGCTGGATCGTGCCCTGGCTGGCCTGAATGACATCCTGGAGGTTGGGGGTTTCGGTGGTGGGGAGTTCTGAGTTGTTCTGCACGAGGCCGGCGGTCGCGTACTTGCTGTCAATGTCGACGACGGTGTCGCCAAGGACGCCCAGGGTGGTGAGGCTGGTTTTAGAGTCCTGGCGAATGCCGTACTGATACTTCTTATTGATGCGCATGGTGACTTCGACCGGGGTTAGTTTGCGGTCGGGGACGATGCGCATGCCGGTGACACTGCCGACGGTGAGTCCCTGAAGGCTGACGGGGGCGCCGATTTTGAGTCCGGCAGAGTTCTCGAAGTACGAACGAACCATGAGGTGACCGGACCAGAAACCGCCGGTGCTGTTGGACATGAGAAAGATCAGCGCAGCGAGGGCCGAGAGGGCGACGATGACCAGCACGCCCACTTTCAGTTGTGACCACCGCACTTCCTGTTGACCAGGCACGCTTTTCCTCGGAAGAAGAAGACGAACGCCGCTTCGCAGAAGGATACCAAAGGACAGCGTACAGCGTTCAGCGGTCAGCGATCAGCGGCTTCTGCGGCCTTTTCCCTGCTTTTCAGTGGGCGGCGTAGTCTATCGTCTTTTGGGTGCGGGGGTTGTAGACCGAGAAGCTGCCTCGGGGGGAAGCGGTCAGTTCGAGGCCGTATCCGGTATCGGGTCCGTGCAGGTTGGCGATGAAGGGGGCGGGAGGATTGTCCGGACCGGCTTCTTCGGAATAGTGGAGCTGCCATTCGCCTTCGAGGCCGGGGATTTTACGGATGGTCTCGACGGTGGGCTTCGATCCGCCTTTGGTGGCGCCATTATCCATGATGGCGACGCGAGGGGTGATGGCGTCGACGAGGGCGGGGCTCGAGCTTTGATACCAGCCATGGTGGGAGACGATGAGGATGTCGATGTGGCCGATGACGTTGGTGGGACACATCATGTCCATTTCTTTGTCCCAGGTGAGGTCGCCGAGGTCGAGGATGCGGAGCCTGCCCCAGGTGATGAGGGTGCCGACGGAGCGGGCGTTCTCCGTCTGATCGGCGGGGCGAGGCGCGGAGTCTTTGCAATAGGGGTTGGGCTGGCCTGCGCCGGGGAGCGGGTGGTTAATGAAGTTGCCGTCGGCGGTGAGGACGAGGCCGGAAAAGCCGGGGATGGGGAGCCGGTCGCCGGGCTTGGCGACGATGTGGCCGTATTTTCCGGTGGCGAGGACTTTTTGATAAGCGGCGAAGGCATCGGCGGTGGGTTTGTCGCCGGGTTCGCGGAGCGGGCCGTGGTCGATGAAGGTGCCGACGGGGATGCGGTCGACGAGTTGCGGGACGCCTCCGGTGTGGTCGACGTGGTAGTGGGTGAGGAGGACG
>JBAVUB010000385.1:0-12084 GCA_049696575.1 Acidobacteriaceae bacterium
CTCCCACACCGCAAACTGCCGCGCCGTGTGGATGCGCCCCTCGCCCGGATCGAGCCGCAGCATCACCTCGCCGAGGCTCACCTCGTCCCACCGCGCCGAGCCCTGCTTCAGCCGAATCGCCTCCATCCGTCCATTCTCCACGCGCCCCTCGCCTCCTGTCCCGTTTTCCGAGACCGCGGCCCGTCACCTGTAGCCTTTAACCTGCAACCTGTCACCTGAAACCTGTAACCTGTAGCCCATGAAAGTCGGAGTCTTCACCCCGCTCCTCTCCCAGTTGCCACTCCCGGCTGTTCTCGACAAGCTCAAGGCCCTTCACATCGACACCGTCGAATTCGGCACCGGCAATTATCCCGGCGACGCGCACTGCAAGCTCTCCATGCTCGACGACCCCAAAGCCATCGCCGAATTCCAGAAGCTTCTCGCCGATCGCGGCATCTCTATCAGCGCCCTTAGCTGCCACGGCAACGCTCTTCATCCCGACCCCGCGCGTGCGGCGCAACACCGCGACGTCAGCCGCAAGACCGTCCTGCTGGCGGAAAAACTCGGCGTGCCAGTAGTTGTGGACTTCTCCGGCTGTCCTGGCGATTCTCCCAAAGCTACCGCGCCCAACTGGGTCACCTGCCCGTGGCCGCCTGACTATCTCGAAGTCCTCGCATGGCAATGGGAGAAAGTCGTCACGCCCTATTGGAGTGAGCACGGCAAATTCGCCGCCGGCCACGGTGTTCGCATTGCTATCGAGATGCACCCCGGCTTCGTCGCCTACTCGCCAGAAACGATGCTCAAACTCCGCGACATCGCCGGTCCCGCCGTCGGCGCCAATCTTGACCCCAGCCATCTCTTCTGGCAAAACATCGACCCTATCGCTGCCGTGCGCGTCCTCGGCGACGCCATCTTCTACGTCCACGCTAAAGACACGCAGCTCTACCCCGCCAACCTCCCGCTTACCGGTGTCCTCGACACCAAGCCCTACACCGACGAGCGCAACCGTGGCTGGATCTTCCGCACCTGCGGCTACGGCCACGGCGCGGAGTGGTGGAAAGAATTCATCTCTACCCTCCGCATGTTCGGCTACGACAACGTCCTCTCCATCGAGCACGAGGATTCGCTGCTCTCCGCCGAAGAAGGCCTCACCAAAGCCGCCGCCTTTCTCAACGATCTCGTTATCCGCGAGCAGCCTGGCGCCGCATGGTGGGTATGAGATTTCTGCGAGTGGCGGCCGCTGTTTTGAAGGGGCACGGCTTCAGCCGTGCCGGAAAGGGACAAGATATTTCGGGGCTTTAGCCCCTGAGGGATTATGACCAAACGCATCCGCACCGCCGTCCTCGGCACAGGGTTCATGGGCCGCGTCCACCTCGAGGCTCTGCGTCGCACGGAGAACATCGACATCGCCGCCATCGCCGGCCGCAACGCCGCTGCCGCCGAAAAACTCGGCTCCGCCTTTGCCGTTCCGCACGCAAGTCCCGACGCCATCCTTCGCGATCCGACCATCGACGCCGTCCACATCTGCACGCCCAACGCACAGCACTTTCCCATGGCGAAAGAAGCGCTGCTCGCCGGCAAGCACGTCCTCTGCGAAAAGCCGCTGGCCGTCAGCGTTGCCGAAGCTGAGGAACTCGCTGCTCTGGCAGGTCAAAGAGAATTACGTAACTGCGTCTGTCACAATCTCCGCTACTACCCCATGGTCCAGCAGATGCGCCAGATGCGTATCGACGGCGACCTCGGCGAAATTCTCGTCGTCCAGGGCACTTATTCCCAGGACTGGCTCCTCTACGCGACCGACTGGAACTGGCGCGTCGACTCGAAAGCCGGTGGACCATCGCGCTGCATGGCCGACATCGGCTCGCACTGGTTCGATATGGCCGAGCACCTCACCGGCCTGCGCGTCAGCGCCCTCTGCGCCGACCTCAACACCGTCCACAAAACCCGCCAGCAGCCCAAAGGCTCCGTCGAAACCTTCGCCAACAAAATGCTCTCCGCTGCCGACGTCGTCGAAACTCCCATCGACACCGAAGACTTCGGCGCGGTCGTCTTCCGCATGGACCGGCGCGCTCGCGGCGCCATGACCGCCAGCCAGGTTTCCGCCGGTCGCAAGAACCGCCTCAGCATCGAGATTTACGGCACCCAATCCGGCGTCGCCTGGGATCAGGAGCGTCCTGACGAGCTGTGGATCGGCCATCGCAACAGCGCGAACTGCATCATCGTGAAGGACCCTTCGCTGCTCAAGCCCGCCACTCGCACCTTCGCCGACCTTCCTGGCGGCCACAGCGAAGGCTACGACGACACCTTCAAGCAGGTCTTTCGCCGCTTCTACGCCTCCATCGCCGATGCCGAAGCGCCACAAGACTACCCGCACTTCACCGACGGTCTGCGGCAGATGGTGATTCTCAGCGCAGAACTCGAAAGCAGCCACAAACGAAGCTGGATCGACGTCCCCATAGCCTGAACGGCATTTGAAAGGAGTAGCCCTTGCTGATCCTCGCCGCTGTGGTCGCGATTTTCGTCTACGGCATGATTGCCGCCATGCTGGGCACCATCCTGCCCGAGCTTTCCAGCCGCTTCCAGCTAACGCCCCGCCAAAACGGGACCATCGCCCTTGCTCAGGCGCTTGGCCTCATGTTCGCTTCGCTCGGCGTCGGTCCGCTCCTCGACGATTTCGGTAAGAAAGCCGGCCTCATCATTGGCCTCGGCCTCATCTTTCTGGTGCTCCTCGCTTTGCCGCGCTCCTCGGGCTATCGCAGTATCGTCTTCCTCCTTTTTCTTCTCGGCTGCGGCGGTGGCATCGTCGTTACCGGCGCCAATGCACTCACCAGCGATGTTGCCGAAGCGCATCGCGCCATCGCCCTCAATCTGGTCAACATCTTCTTCGGCCTCGGCGGACTCGCCACCCCCTTCATCTCTGCCAATCTCTTCAACCGCAACTGGGTCCGCCTGTGCTACACCGTTGCGGGACTCACGGTCGCAACGCTTGTCATCCAGATCGCCGCGCACATGCCGCCGCCCACCGGCGCCGGCCGGTTCATCTTTGCGGATGCAGGCCCCGTTCTCGGCCGTCCGATTCTGTTTCTGCTGGGATTCCTGCTCTTCCTCTACGTCGGCTGCGAAGTCGGTGTCTGGAATTGGCTCGTCCGTCACCTCATCGCGCAGGGAATTCCGGAATCCCGCGCCCTCAACATCCTGTCTCTGGGATTCGCGCTCGGCCTCCTCATCGGCCGCGCTGCGGTCGCGCCGATCCTCATCGGCGTTCCGCCCGTTTACGTCACGCTGGGTGCTTCTGTAGCGATGGCTGTTACAACTTTCCTGATGCTGCGGACCAGCAAACCCGGCCCAGCCGCCGTACTCGTTTTTCTCGCCGGGCTGTCCATGGCTCCCGTTTTTCCGACCACCCTGGCCATCGTCGCCGACGCTTTCCCGCGGATGACCTCGACCGCCATCGGCATCGTGATTACCTGTGGCTGGGCGGGCCTCGCCGTTAGCTCCCACATCATCGGCGCCATTGCCGGCAACGACCCAAAGCGCATTCGCAAGGCGCTGATGGTTATCCCCGCTTCATCAGTCCTGATGATCGTCCTGAACCTGGGAATCCTCGCAATGGCACACTAGCCCAGCCGATCCCTCAGACAGACCGCAGCCACTCCGCGTCCGCCTTCAGTGCCTCCATCGCGGGCATATCGGGAAACGCCTCCTGCTCCACGAAGACATGCCGGATCCGCGCCTTCTTCGCCGCCGCAAAAATGCTCGCGTAGTCGATGCTTCCGCGCCCCATCTCGGTCGAGACAGGCTCCATCCCCGGCTTCCAGCCCTCCAGCTTGAATTCCTTGATGTGCAGCATCACATAGCGCTCCGGATAACTCGTCAGATACTCCTCCGGCTTGTGCCCGCCGATCACCACCCACCCGCAATCCATCTCCATCGCCACCAGCTGCGGATCGGTCCGTTGCAGCAACTCGTCGTAGGGCAGAAACCCATCGTGCTCGTGAAATTCGATGTAGTGGTTGTGATCGCCGAGCTTCATCCCTGCCGCGCTCACCCGCGCGCCGATCCGGTTGAGCTCATCGGCGTTCCATTTCCAGTCGTCCGCGCTCATGCTCTCGAGTCCGGCCACCCAGCTCAGCCCCTTCGCCTTCGAAGGGTCGCGCAGCAGCGGCGACGAGCACACAATGTAGTCGAGCCCCAGATCCCGCCCAAACTCCACAATGTTGTCGAGATCCTGCAGTTGCTGCAGTGAATAGTGCGCGCTCACACAGCGCAGTCCAGCCTGGGCCATCGCCTGCTTCACATCTGTCGCGGAATGGTTGTAGAACCCAGCCGCCTCGCATTCCCGGTAGCCCATCGCTCCCAGTTGCCGCAGTGTGCCGTTGTAATCCTTCGGCAGAAAATCCCGCACCGAATACAGCTGCAGCCCCAGCGGCAATCCCAGCGGATTCGCCCAGGCAATACTCGCCCGCAACAGGGCCGCGCAAGCCGCTCCCCCTTTCACAAAATCCCTTCGCGAAATTCCACTCATCCCCATCGCCTCTCTGCGCCCAGAGCGAGCAGCGCGACTCATCGTTCGCCGAAGTGGAAAGTCACCAGCGCCCCGCTCCCCGCCGGCAACCCAATCGATGCCGCTCCATTGTGCACGGGCAGCTCCTCGGCGCGCGCCGGATCCCACGCGCCGCTTGCCCCAACCGGATTGCTCCCCAGCGTCACATCCTGCGTATCGTCGAGCCGCGGGGCAGAAAGTCGCAGCGTCCGGGCCCATCCCGCGCCCTCGGCGCCCTCAATCCTGACGTGTACCGGCCGATCCGCATGTTTATTGAACACGACCGCCCGCACGCGATCCGACGGTTCCGCATCGCTGAGCAATCCATAGGCCGTCACCAGCGGCGCGTTTTCCTGACCTTCCAGCCGCGCTCCGATCAGATGTCCCGGCCCGGCTTGCGCGAACAGCAGCATGCCATAGAAAATTGGCCGCGCCGTAAATCCCCTCGCCACCGTGCCCGCGATCGGCGTGTACACGCCGTAGCCGCCGCCGTGAAAATTAATCCCCACGCCGCCGGCGCTCGCCAGCTGATACATCAGGTCCGCGCCCCACAGTGCCGACGCGAATGTGTCGCTCACTCCCCGTTTGCCGCCCTGGTAGCAGGAATTCGTCTCCGCCAGCCGGAAGGGCAAATTCGACTCCGCTTTCGTTTGCGCCATGCCCTCAAATTCCTGCACCAGTTTTGGATTCGGCCGCAGGAGCCGCTCGATGGTCATGGAAGGATCCGTCGGCGGGCCCTCCGCGTAATAATGTTGCGACAGGAAGGCCACTTCGTTCCTGAACTGCTTCGCAAACGGCGCCAGCCACTCGTTGTTGAAGGCCGTGTCCGGGCCCGCGAACGGCGCATTCCGCACCTCCTGCCGGATCACCTCATAGAAGTGCTGCCACTCCTGCGCGAACTGCGCGAAATTGTAATCGGATTTGCGCAGGCCGTTCCGGTAAAACAAATCCGGCTCGTTGCAAAGCTGAAAGGCGATCAGCTTGTCGCCCATAGTCCGCATCACGTAATCCGCTTCCGCAGCCGCTTGCCCCGGGCTCCCCGTGCCCATGTTGAGCCCATAGATCAGCCTCCATCCCGTCGCGTCGATAAACCCGCGCAGGTTGCGCACCGCCTGGGGCGTAATCGTTTTCGCCGCCGCCGGCCTATGACCCGTATCCGGCCCTACCGCCAGCGCCTGGGGGATCACGTTGGCCTGCGCATCCTCCCGCACTGCCTCGGTCGGCGTCGCATCCGCCCGCCGTTCAGTTTCGGGCGACCAGGTGCAGTACTCGCTGGTATTGCCGCCGATGCGCAGTACGCCCGATCGTCCCAGCCGCCGCACAAAGCTCACCAGCTCTGTGTTCGTCGGCGAGAAGAACTCCGGATCGGCCAGCTGCGCCGACTCGTAGCTGAGTCCGGTAAAGTCGGCCGGAATCGGATTGCCCCGCTGATGTGGATCGAGCGTCAGCCGCAGCGAAACAACGTCCTGGGCCCACCCCAGCCGCCCGCACGCGGCCGCGCCTGAAACGAGCGCTGACCCTCGCAAAAATCTTCTGCGGTCCATGGTGGTCATTCGACCACACCGTCTCTCTCGCCGCAACGTCGGCGCCACTCCACCGGGATTGCGCGCAAAGAAAAAGCGCAGTGGGGGATTGCCCCACTGCGCCTTGTTAGTACTTACGCGAGCTTAGAACAACAACTTACCGCCGAACTGGAACACACGCGGATCGTTCGCGCTGGTGACCTGGCCGAAGTTGCCGTCGGTGAATCCCAGGTCCAGCCCGCTGAATTCCGTGTGGTTGAAGGTGTTGTACGATTCAACGCGCAACTCCAGCCTGGTTCCTTCACTCGGTGTCAGAGCAAAAGACTTGAACAGACTCATGTTCCAGTTGTCGAGGCCCGGCGCGCGCACGGCATTCCTGCCGGCTGTGCCAAAGCCGTTGTTGCCGCCGCCAAGCCACGGAGCTGTGGGCGCAGCGAACGCGCCCGTGTTGAACCACTGCGCGCGCGTCTTCGGCCCGCTCGTGTTCCCCGTCAGGTTGGGACGGTTAGTCGTGCCACCGCCCAGACCCAGTGTGTCAGTGCCGTAGGTTACGTTATTCGGCAGCCCGGTCTCAAAGGTTGTTACGCCAGAGAAGACCCAGCCACCGAGCAGACTCCGTTTCGCAAAGCTGTCCGCGTGCATGAAGAACGGGAGGTTATACACATAGTTGGTCTCGAAGTTGTGCCGCCGGTCGTAGGTTCCCGACGCCCGATCGTACTTCAGGTTGAACGGATCGGATACGGTGCTGAGATCGTCACCCTGAATGTCGATTTCGTGGCCATAGGTATAGGCAAACTGCGCAGTCAGCCCATGCTTGTTCTCCATGCGCAGCGCGGCCTGCAGGCTGTTGTACGTGGAGTTGGTCCCATTGTCGTCTTCCGTAATGCCCGCCCAGCCCGGGAACTGCCGGTACAGATTAGCGTTCGCTCCCTTGCTGACCGCCTCGCGATCCGTGACGTCGCTCAGAGGCAGCGTGTTGATGGCGCGGTCATCGTCCTGGTTCCAGCCGCCTGACCCGACATACTGGATCAGAGCCACGACCCCAGGCTGTACCTGGCGCTGCACTCCCACGCTGTACTGCGCGGTGCCCGGGTTCGGGTAGTAGTATCCCAGCGTGCCCATGCTCGCAGGGAACACCGGGTTGCTCGCCGTCGCACCGGTGACTGCGCTGACGTGCGGATTGGTGAATTGCACCGAATTCGCCGTCGGCTGGTAGGCATACGGGGGGTTGGTGTCAGTCCCGTAGATGTCGTTGCCCTGAATGCGTTCGTAGAAGATCCCCGCGCCGCCGCGGAGCACCGTTTTGCCGTTGCCCATCAGATCGTAGGCGAACCCCAGACGCGGCTCGTAGGTGAAGTAGTCGTTCTTCACCAGTCCACGCGGGAAGCCGTTAACCCCCGGACGTCCGATCCCGTTCAGATAGAAAGGAACCGGCGCGTTCGTCGGGTTGGCGAATCCGGGCCCCTTCGGGTTCAGAGTCCCGTCGGCAGCTGGAAATTGCTCGTTGGCCGTCGAGAACAGCGAAGGCACAAAATTCGCCGTCTGATTGAACTTCTCGTAGACATGCGGCAGCGCGTCATACCGCAACCCCAGGTTCAGGGTCAGCCGCGTCGACACATGCCAGTTGTCCATTCCGTAGAACGAATACGTGTTATTCAGCCAGTGGAACATGTTGATGATCTGCAGCTGCTTGAAGTTATCCGCATCGCCCAGCAGGAAGTTGATGTAAGAATCGCCGGAGAAGTCCGTCCCGAAGCTGTAGTCCCCCTGGGTATCGGCCTGCTGCTGCTGATTCTTATCCACTCTCATATAGGCGAAGCCGAACTTCAGGCTGTGCCTGCCCTTCGTCCAGGAAATATCGTCCCGCGGTTGCCAGCTCAGGAAGGCGTTCTTCCACGGCCAGTAATTGATGGTCCAGTTAGTGCCCAGCGGCGCGCCCAGATCCACCGACGGCAGGCGGTTCAGCAGATTGTTCGCTCCCGGGAAATACCCTGTCTGCGTCCAGCCCGAGGGTTGCGCATAAATTCCCAGCGGCGTGATGTTGATGCTGTTGCCATTCACGTTGATCGACGTCTCGTTCAGCAAAGTCGGCGAGATGGTCTGCGTCAGCTTGATCACCGATCCCCACGACGGATTGCCGAAAACGTCTCCCGTGGTCGGATAGGTGTCGTTGCTCCACATATCCGGGTAGTACGTCTGCGACATCTGATCGTGGATCCAGTGCCCCATCAGATGCAGTCTGTCCGTGATGTCATGATCGATGCGCACCACGTCTTCCCGCACGTACGTCGGCTGCGTGGGCGACGCTACATACTGCGGCGATCCGCTTGCCGAAGTCGAGTTCGACACCGGAATGGCTCCGGTCTTCATGAACAGCACCGCGTTGGGATCCATCAGGTTGGATGGAATCACCCCGCCGGGGAACGAGTTGCCGGCCACCAGACCATCCATCGTGTACAGCGTCATCTTGGCCGGATCGGTGGTCGCCGGAACGCACGGAGCGGTCTGCCCCGCGTTGCAGATTCCCGCGTTTGGGGATTCCTTGAAGCCCGCCGGGACCTTATAGTTCAGGGCCGCCCCGGCAGTCGGAACGTCGTAACTCGGGATCGTATTGTTGGCCGTTGGATTCGCGCCCTGAATGTACCGCCGCCACTCCTCGCTGTAGAAGAAGAACGTCCGGCTCTTTTCCTTCGGATAAACTCCGGGGATAAAGAGTGGGCCTCCGATCTCTCCACCAAAGATGTTCAGGCGCAGTTCCGGCGTCGCCGTATGCGACAGCTTGGAGAAATAACTCTCCGCGTCGAATGCGTCGTTGCGGTTGAATTCCCATACTCCCCCGTGGAAACTCTTTGTGCCGGATTTCAGAGCCATCACCATGGTTCCGCCCGAGGCGATCCCATAATCCGGCTGGTAGTTGCTGTCCAGCGTCTGGAATTCCGCCAGCACGTCCGGTGATGGCATCACCCCAGGCCGTCCGCCGCTCCCGCGGTCGTACACTTCTCCGCCGTCGATCAGCCAGTCGTTGTGGCCCGGCCGCATCCCGTTGAAGCTGAGGTTCTCGTTGGCCCCCTGCGCGGAAACCCCGTTGAACGACGGCATATTCGTCGAAACCCCGGTGCCCAGTGTGGCCAGCGCCAGCATGCTCCGCCCGTTGGTGCCCAGCTGCGTCAGTTGCTCGCCCGTAATGAGGTTGCTCACCTCGTTCGTTTCTGTTTGCAGGTGGAGCGCATTCGCCTGCACCGTCACCGTCGTCGTGCTCGCGCCCAGCGCCAGAACAACGTCTTCCCGCACCGTCGCCGCCACGTCCATCACGATTCCGGTCTTCGCGTACGCCTCGAACCCCGTTGCCGCTACTTTCAGGTTGTAGCTGCCGATGTGCAGCGCAGGAAAATCGTACAGTCCTGCGCCGTTGGTTGTGCCGGCACGTACTTCCGCCGTGCTGGCGTTGGTCAACGTCACCTTTGCATTGGGAACTACCGCGCCGCTCGGGTCCTTCACGGTCCCGGTCAGTTCAGCGTTTTCCTGAGCCCACGATGTTCCGCACAAAAACACGCCCACCACCACAGCAGCGAGCAGAGATGGTGCGAGCCTCCTGATGCAACTCTTCATGAGAACCTCCGAAAAGCCTTTCTGAGTTTGTCTTCTTCTGACGACGGTTCGCTCGAATGAAGGCGTGGGGCGCAACTCCGAGCCGCGGCATGTATAGTCCAACGGCAATATAGCTGTCAAATGTTTTCTGCTGGCGCGACCCTGAAAAAAACCACTAGTTAAGAGTTTTAGTCAGGTATCGAAGGGGCGGGAGGGGAGAGATTGCAGCTTGTCGGGAAAACGATTACTGGACCGCTGGATTAATAAGTTGGTTAACTGCCTTCAGCCCTTGATACTGCACCCAACTTTCCGCTTTTTCGGCCCCGGCTATCGCCCGGCCGGCGGAATCGCCTGCAAACGCTAACACGGAAAACGATTGCTCAGCCGGGATGCACCCCGCCATACACTGTCCGTAAGCCGCTGCTCCGAACCCCTTCGCCGTTGTCTCGCGCGGCGATTTTAACCGCCCACCCACACCGGCTCGGGTTCCAGGCGCACTCCGAATTTCTTCTCCACCCGTGCCGCAATCAGATCCCGCAGCAGCACAATCTCGTTGGCCGTTGCGCCCCCGCGATTGATCAGCGCCAGGGTGTGTTTGTTCGAAATCCCCGCAGCGCCCTGCGCGAATCCCTTCTGAATTCCCGCCTGCTCCACCAGCCAGGCCGCAGGAATCTTCACGAATCCTCGCGGCGCAGGCCAGGAAGGAATCTGCAGCGAGGTTCGGTTCCCCATCTCGTCGAACTGCCCCTGCGGAACCACCGGGTTCTTGAAGAAGCTGCCCGCACTGCGGCAATCCGGATCGCCCTCCACCAGAAGCATCCCCTTCTGATGCCGGATTTCCCGCACTGCCGCCGCCACTTCCGCCAGAGTTGGCGTGTCCCGGCGGCCCTGAAAGTGGCGCTTCAGATCCGGATACGACATCACGGGGAAGGCCTTCGGCCGCAGCCGGTACACCACGCGCGTCACGATGAACCGGTCCCGATGCGTCGAATTGAAAATGCTGCGCCGGTACGAAAATCCGCACGTCGCCGCAGGCAGCTCGCCAAAGGTCAGGTGATTCCGATCGAGGATCCGGACCGTCGTAATGGTGGTGGAAACTTCCTGCCCGTACGCGCCCACATTCTGCACCGGCGTCCCGCCCACAGTGCCGGGAATCCCCGCGAGGCACTCGATGCCGCCGTAGCCTCGCTCGATGGCCAGCGAAACAAAGCTGTCCCAGTTCTCACCCGCAGCGACGCGAAAATAATTGCCGTCCTGCTCGATCCCCATCAGAGCGATGTGCAGCACCACGCCGGGAAAGCCCTCGTCGGATACCAGAACATTGCTGCCTCCGCCCAGCACAAACAAGGGCAGGCGATTCTCCCGCGCGTAGCGCACCGCCTCCAGCACCGACGCTTCGTCGGTAGCTTCGACAAAATACCTCGCCGGTCCCCCGATACCGAAAGTCGTGTACGGGGCGAGTGAAACCTGTTCGCGCAGGAGCATTCACTTGAGATATATCAGTCAATCGCCGATGTGTCGCGGCGGCGATTGGCAAGGTCATCCTGAGCCAGTCAGCCGAAGGACGGTGGCGTCCGCTGGATACGCCCCGTACAATAGTCTTGTTGGTTGTGCCAAAGTTCTGACCCTCAAGGAGAACCGCCGAATGTATCCCGAAGTTATGCTCATCCCCATGCGCGAGGAACTGACCCGCGCCGGCATCGCCGAGGCGCGCAGCGCCGAAGCCGTGGATGCCGCGGTCGCCAGTCCCGGCACCACCATGCTGGTCGTCAATTCGATTTGTGGTTGCGCCGCGGGCAAGATGCGCCCCGGTGTGCGCCTCGCCCTGCGCAATCCGGTTACGCCGGACCGCTCCGTTACTGTGTTTGCCGGGCAGGATCGCGAAGCCACCGAGCGCGCCCGCTCCTACTTTGAAGGCAATCCCCCCACCTCGCCCGCGGTCGCCATTCTCCGCGACGGCAAGCTGGTCTACCTGATGCAGCGCTTCATCATCGAGAACAGCACGCCCCAGGCGATCGCCGACGAGCTAGCCCGCGCCTTCAACGAACTGTGCGCGAAGCAGGCGGTCTAGACCAGTTCGCTCCAGACAGGAAAGGCTGCGCTCCAGAGCGCAGCCTTTTTTCACTCCGGAAATTCTCAGGAATGGGGAATGAAGACGGAGCCAGCCGTCTCAAACTCCAGATCGTCCGATTCGCGATAGACGCTCACCAGGTTGCGCCCCTCGCGCTTCGATCGGTACAAAGCCTCGTCCGACCGCAGCAGCAGTTCCGTCACCGTATCCTTCGGCTGGCTCACCGCTACGCCGATGCTGGCCGTCAGTCGCACGCTCCCAGGCAATCCCGAAAGATTTGCGATCTGCGTGCGGATCCGTTCCGCCGCGGCCCGTGACTCTTCGGTCCCTGCGTTGCGCAGCAAGACCACGAACTCCTCGCCGCCGTAGCGCGCCAGCAC
>JBAVUB010000386.1:0-5580 GCA_049696575.1 Acidobacteriaceae bacterium
AGGGCACGGAAATGGTGATGCCGGGCGACAACGTCTCGCTGGAAATCGACCTGATCACGCCGGTAGCCATGGAGAAGGGTTTGCGCTTTGCTATCCGCGAAGGCGGACGGACGGTGGGCGCGGGGACGATTTCGGAGATTATTGCGTAGTACAGGATTCAAAACATGACCGGCCAACGGAATAGCGCCCAAAACCCGCTATTCCGCATGAAAATGAGGAAAATCAGGTAGGATAAAAGGATGCGGGAGATTGTTACATTGCAGTGCGGCGAGTGCAAAGAGCGCAACTACTCGACGACGAAGAACAAGAAAACGACCACCGGCCGTCTCGAGTTCTCCAAGTTCTGTAGGCGTTGCCGAAAGCACACCGCCCACAAAGAGACGAAATAGCTTTTGGCTGTTGGCCATTAGCTTTCAGCCGACTTCGTTCAGGCCCACGGCGCACGCCCCACCGCCAACGAGCTAACGGCTAAGAGCTAACAGCTGGCAGCTTTCACAGGGGCGTAAGCTCAACGGCTAAACTGCCGGTCTCCAAAACCGGACTTGGGGGTTCGAATCCCTCCGCCCCTGCCAGTTCCACCTCAACCAGAGGAGCAGGGCGGCGATGCCCGTAACAGAGAAGAGCGCGGAAAAGAAGAAGAGAACTATGGCCAAAGCAGCAATCACCAATATCGAGCAAGGCGTTCCCAACCGCGCCCTCAGCGTCTTCACCCGCAGCCGCGACTTCCTCCGCGACGTCCGCTCCGAAATGCGCAAGGTGGTCACACCGTCCTGGAAAGAGGTGCGGTCCACCACCACCGTGGTCATCGTCTCGGTCTTTATGTTTGCCGGCTTTTTCTGGGTCGTCGATGCGGTGCTGGGCAACGCCGTCAAATACATCTATACGTGGATGGGCGCGCTCCAGTAACGCGACGCTCTCAAGAGGATTGAATGGTAATGGCGGAAGAAACGCAGAACGAACCGCAAAGCGAAACACCGATCCCGGCAGAAGGCGCCGAACCGGCACAGCCGCAGCTCGCGCCCCCCGCGAACGAGCGCTTCCGCTGGTACATCATCCACGCCTACTCCGGCTTTGAGCGCAAGGTCCGCGAATCCATTGAGACCCGCGTCCAGGCCTTCGGCCTGCAGAACCGCATTGGCCGCGTCATGATCCCCACCGAAGCCGTCACCGAGATCACCAACGGCAAGAAGCGCACCGTAGAACGCGTCTTCCTCCCCGGCTACGTTCTCGTCGAGATGGATCTCGACAACGACCTCTGGCACGTCATCAAAAACACGCCGCGCGTCACCGGCTTCCTCGGCACCGGCGACAAGCCCGTTGCCCTCACTGACGATGAAGTCGGCTCAATCCTCTTCCGCAGCGACAGTTCCAAAGAGAAGCCGCGCCTCAAGGTCAAGTTCCAGAAGGCCGAGTCGGTCCGCATCACCGAGGGCCCATTCGCCAACTTCAACGGCATTGTCGACGAGGTCAACGAAGATCGCGAAACGCTCAAGGTCATGGTCACCATCTTCGGCCGCTCCACCCCGGTCGAGCTCGACTTCGGCAAGGTGGAAAAAATCGCCTAGCGGCTACCGGCTGAGAAAGTTTACTGATCGCTGATCGCGTTGTCTGATCACTGATCCCTGATCACTGTTCACGAGGTTCAAAGCAATGGCAGCACCGACAAAAAAGATTTCCGCGCAAGTCAAACTCCAGATTGAAGCCGGCAAAGCCACGCCTGCGCCCCCGGTCGGCCCCGCGCTCGGCCAGGCTCAGGTCAACATCATGGAGTTCTGCAAGCAGTTCAATGCCCGCACCCAGGCCAAGGACATGGTCGGCCTCATCATCCCCGTGGTCATCACCGTCTACGCCGACCGCACCTTCACCTTCATCACCAAGACGCCTCCCGCCTCGGTGCTCCTCAAGAAGGCCGCCAACCTGGCCAAGGGCTCCGGCACACCCAACAAAGATAAGGTAGGCAAGGTTTCCGAAGCCCAGGTCCTCGAGATCGCGAAGCAGAAGATGCCCGACCTCAACGCCGCCTCCGTCGAAGCCGCGGTAAAGAGCATCAAAGGCACTGCCCGTTCCATGGGCATCGACGTCGTCGCGTAACGTCAGCGCTTCTGGGAATAATCCCTCGCATCGGCCCAACAAATCAGGTAAAAAAGGGCGTACTGTTTTCCCCCCGGAAAGAGGCGCCCTCCATGCAAAGACACACCCGCGGTCTTTTGCTCCTCGCTGTGCTCGCAGCCGTCAGCCTGGGCCTGGCCCACGCCCAGCCCGCCATTCAACCCACCGTCGACATCACCCAGGTGCCGCCCGCCGCGCAGCCCTCCGATCACTTCGACCCCGACGCAGCTACCGAAGCGTACATGGCGATGATTCCTCCCGCCGCGAAGGCCCGTTCCGACGCCTACTTCGAAGGCGGCTACTGGCTCATCCTCTGGGATTTCCTCTACGCCTCAGCCATCATGCTCGTGCTCCTCAATCTGCGCTGGTCCGCAAAAATGCGCGACCTCACCACGCGCATCACCAGCTTCCGCTGGCTGCAAACGCTGCTCTACTGGGTGCAGTACCTGGTCGTCGTCAGCTTGCTCGGCTTCCCCCTCGAGTTCTATGAGAGCTACGTGCGCGAGCACAAATACGGCCTCGCCACGCAAACCTTCGGCCCCTGGATGGGCGACGAACTCAAGGCCTTCCTGGTCAGCCTGGTCCTCGGCGCCATCGCCGTCGTTATTCTTTTTGCTATTGTCCGCAAGCTACCCCGCACCTGGTGGATTTGGGGAGCCGCCGCCACCCTCGTGCTCACCATCCTCTCGGTCGCCATCGCCCCGGTCTACATCACCCCCATCTTTAATAAGGTCCAGCGCCTCAACGACCCAAAAGTGACGGGACCCATTCTGCGCATGGCCCACGCCAACGGCATCTCCGCCAACGACGTCTACGAGATCGACGCCAGCCGCCAGACCACCCGCATGAGCGCCAACGTCAGCGGCTTCGGCAACACCATGCGCATCACCCTCAATGACAACCTGCTGCGCCGCGGTTCACCCGAAGAAATTCAGGCGGTCATGGGCCACGAAATGGGCCACTACGTCCTCAACCACATCCCCAAAAGCATCATGTTCATCGCCATCGTCGATGTGCTCTCGTTCGTCTACCTGTTCTTCGGGCTGCAATGGGCGCTCCGCCGCTGGGGCGACCGCTGGCAGATTCACGACGTCGGCGATCCGGCCGTCCTGCCCCTGGTTATGCTGCTCGCCGGTATCCTGTTCTTTGTGCTCACGCCGGTCTTGAACACACAGACCCGCACCCAGGAAAAAGAAGCGGACATGTTCGGCCTCAACGCCAGCCGCCAGCCCGACGGCTTCGCGCAGGCCGCCATCCATCTCGGCGAGTACCGCAAAATGCGCCCCGGCAAGCTGGAGGAGTTCATCTTCTTCGACCACCCCAGCGGCTACAACCGCATTCACTCCGCCATGGTCTGGAAAGGCGCGAACCTGGAACTCTTCGAAAAACAGCCGTGCGCAACCCCACCCTCACCGTCGACCCAGTAAACGCTGCGCGGCGAATCCTGCCGTTTCTGCGTTGCACAACATGGCCCAACACCAGGAAGAAACCTGCAACCCAAAACCAGCGGACGGCCAGGTTCACCCCATAGCAAGAAGCGGATACCGCCAGGACCCGAACGTCAACCTGAATCGGTTCCGCGTTCGGCCAGAAGTAACGCCCTTGACCCGTTTTGGGAAAACGTAATCACCGTTTCGGAAGCGATTCGTACTCACAAATCTTTCCCATTCAGCATTCAAGTGGATTTTGCTCCGATTCCGGGTGAGCAGCTCAAATGTGGTGGCCTCAATTCTCCCTCGTTGAGCGCCTCGCCGAACCGCCGCATCCGCAGCATCGTGCGGTCGTGCCCCTGCCA
Organism: Acidobacteriaceae bacterium; assembly: GCA_049696575.1. Classification (GTDB taxonomy): domain Bacteria; phylum Acidobacteriota; class Terriglobia; order Terriglobales; family Acidobacteriaceae; genus Palsa-343. Next base: position 3,905 of record JBAVUB010000386.1, read on the forward strand.
GCTTGTTCGTTAACGAAATCCTCAGCAGAGATGTTCTCGCGCAGCTAGCCCTTGGGCAGAAAACCGCCACCCAAAACCCCGCGGGCAGTCAGGTTCACCCCATAGCAAGAAGCGGATACCCCCACCACCCGAAAGTCAACCTCAATCGGTTCCGCGTTCGGCCAGAAGTAACGCCCTTGACCCGTTTTGGGAAAACGTCATCACCCTTTTGGAACCGAATCGTATGCAAGAATCTTTCTCATTTCACCATTCAATCGAGTGTGTCTTGCCCCGATTCCCGCTGGGCAACTGAAAAGCGGCGGCCTTAATTCTCCCCCGGTGATCGGATCTGAGAGACTCGCCGAACCGCCGCCGCATCTGCGACATCCTGCGGTCGCGCCGCTGCCAGCTTGTTCGTGACGAAATCCTCAGCAGAGATGAAAAATGCCTTCAGGCCTGTGGCTTCGTCAATCACGCGCTCAATGCGTCGCTCCCAGGCCTGGTCGAATTCCACTCCTGAAATCTCCGAAAATACCTCAATCATCTGCGGCGCCGTTCCCATTCGAAAGAATGAACCTCGATCAACCAGATCTTCGGGCTTCAGTTCCTCGAGCGGAGCCCCAAACTTCGCCAGCGCCGCAAAAACAGCCTTCCCATTTTCGGTACCCGGCTGAATGAAGAGATCGAGATCCTTGGTCGCTCGAGGCTGCGCATGAATTGCGAGTGCATAGCCCCCAACGATCAGGTATTTAACGCGGTGCGCGTTGAACGCGGACAAGAGTTCTTTGAAGTCCTTGCTGAACATCGCGCCCCCGTCCCTCCTGGTCTTCCTTCCACTGATACTGCATTACGGAAAGCTCCCAGGCTGCCTCCAGCCGGACATGTGCCGGCAAGGCCTGCCATTCCCGGTACTCGTCGTCCTTCACGGCGGCGAAGCTCGTGTACCTTCGAAGGGTCTTGTCCATGGGACTATTCTACGACCCGCATTCGGCCGCAACCCTTGCCTTCCCCGCCCTTTTCCCTGATAATCAGTATCTGCGCCCCAAGGCGCAGTATCCGGGGTCCCCGGCGAACTTGTTCGCTGGGGTGGAGTGTCACCAGCACCACGGCCGGCAAGCCACACCGCCGCGCGGTGGGAGACGAGGATGTATGGCAAAAGAAGGCAAGAATATTGAGAAGGCGCGCGCCCAGGTGGAGAAGCGCCCTTACGCTCTGCAGGATGCCGTTCCGCTTCTGCAAAAAATCAAGTTCGCCAAGTTTGATGAGACCGTCGACCTGACCCTGCGTCTGGGCGTCGATCCGCGTCATGCCGACCAGATGGTCCGCGGCACCGTCGTCCTGCCCCACGGCCTCGGCAAGACCAAGAAGGTCGCCGTCGTCACCACCGGCGACAAGCAGCGCGAGGCAGAAGCCGCAGGAGCCGACATCGTCGGCGGCGACGAACTCGTCGAGAAAATCCAGAAGGAATCCTGGACCGACTTCGACGCCCTCATCGCCACCCCCGACATGATGAAGTCCGTCGGCCGTCTCGGCAAAGTTCTCGGACCCCGCGGCCTCATGCCGAACCCCAAGACCGGCACCGTCACCAACGATGTCGCCGCCGCGATCCGCGAAATCAAAGCCGGCAAGGTCGAGTTCCGCACTGACAAGACCGCGCTCGTCCACGTCCCCGTCGGCAAAATTTCCTTCCCCGCGCA
>JBAVUB010000387.1:0-3562 GCA_049696575.1 Acidobacteriaceae bacterium
GTGATTGCGCTGAGCGGCGGCATCGACTCCGCGCTGGTTGCGGTGATCGCCGTACGTGCGCTGGGAGCGGAAAACGTGACCACGCTGGGCATGCCCAGCCCTTATTCTTCGCCGGGGTCGATCGACGACAGCCGGCAACTGGCGAAGAACCTCGGCATTCGCTACGAGGTGACACCCATCGACGAAATCTTCGGCGGATTCAATCACGCGCTCGCGCCGGTGTTTGCAGGCCGCAAGCCGGACATCACTGAGGAGAACGTTCAGTCGCGCATCCGCGGCGCTCTGCTGATGGCGTTTTCGAACAAGTTCAACGCGCTGGTCCTGACTACCGGGAACAAGAGCGAAATGTCCACCGGCTACTGCACGCTCTATGGCGATATGGTGGGCGCGCTGGCGGTGATCGGCGACGTCTTCAAGACGCGCGTCTACGACTTGTGCCGCTGCGTGAATCGAGGAAGGGAAGTGATTCCTCGGGCGATCCTGGAGAAGCCGCCCTCGGCGGAGCTGCGCCCTGGGCAGAAAGATACCGACTCGTTGCCGCCTTACGAGGTGCTCGACCCGATTCTCGAAGCGTACGTCGAACACTACGAGGCGCCGGAAGACATCGCGGCGGAGCGTGGGCTCGATCTCGAAATGGTGCGCGCCGTCGTCAAAATGGTGGAGCGCAGCGAATACAAGCGGCAGCAGGCGGCGCTGGTGCTCAAGGTGACGCCGAAGGCGTTTGGGATGGGCCGCCGGTTCCCTATTGCAGCTAAAGTTGAGGTTTAAGAATCAAGCCGAAAGGACTCCATGCAGACTCGTTCTATCTCTTGCGCAGTGCTTGCGCTCCTCCTTGTTCCAGCTCTGTGCCTTGCGCAGACTAACGAGCCTTCCGCGCCCACGCCGCAGCAGGCGCCCGCCGCTCCCGCACCACAGGCTGCTCCGGCGGAGCCGCAGTTTCCGCCTGAGGATCCTGGCAACTTCACCGCGGTCACACCCACCAGGGCCGAGGTCGAGTCGTTCCTGAAAACCTCGTGGGGCTACGATCCGAACCGCGTGTGGCAGGTCCACGGGATCGAGAAGACCGCGGCTCCCGGCGTCAGCAAAGTCACGATCTACGTCGCTGAAAAGTCAGGCGGCCAGCAGATCGCGACCCTGAATTTCTTTGTCACGCCCGACGGACACCACCTCGTGACCCAGGACGCGGTACTGGATTTCGGAGCGAAACCGTTCGAAAACAACTACCGCAGTCTGCAGGAACGCGCGACCGGTCCTTCGCGCGGTGCGGCCGGGAAGCAGTTTGAGCTGGTCGAGTTTGCCGATTTCCAGTGTCCGCATTGCAAAGACGCGCAGCCGGTCGCGGAAAAGCTGCTGCAGGATTTCCCCCAGGCGCATTTTGTCTTCGAGAACTTTCCGCTGGTCAACATTCATCCCGAGGCGTACAAGGCGGCTGCCTGGGGAGCCTGCGTGGCGCAGCAGGGTAACAGCGAAGCCTTCTTCAAATATGCGGATTCGGTTTTTGCCGCGCAGAATGAACTCGCGGGCCAGGGAGCGGATCAGGCGCTGAGAAACGCGGCTACGGCGGCGGGCGCCGATCCGGACAAGATCGCGGCCTGCGCCGATTCGCCGGCAGGGAAGAGCGCTGTCGATGCGTCGATGCGGCTGGGGCAGGAGCTGAACGTCAACCTGACGCCGACGATCTTCATCGATGGGCGCGCGGTGCCTATGCTGGACGTCTCTTACGAGCAGTTGAAGACCATCATCGCGTATCAGTTTTCGCTCGACAAGTAGGCGCAGAGAAAGGCAGGAGCCCATGCCCATCGAACCGGCACTCGACCCGGCAAAGACCGCCGTGCTCAGCATGGATATGCAGGCGGGGATCGTCTCGATTTATGCCGGAGGCGATGAAGGGTTCACGTCGCGTGCGGCCCAGGTCCTCGGCAAATGCCGGGATCGCGGCTTCACCGTCATTCACGTGCAGGTGGGCTTTCGGCCGGGACTGCCGGAGGTGAGCCCGCGCAACGCGCTCTTCAGTGCGATCCGGACCAATCCGCAGCGCCAGCAGCTCTTTCAGGGAGACGCTGGGAAGATTCATCCCGCGGTCGCGCCGGTCGGCGAGGACATCGTCATCGTCAAGCACCGCATCAGTGCATTTACGGGAACCGATCTCGACATGATCCTGCGCGCGAAGGAAATCGACACGCTGGTGATGTTTGGAATCGCGACCAGCGGCGTGGTTCTGTCGACGCTGCTCGATGCAGTCGATGCGGATTATCGAGCGGTCGTGATCAAAGACTGCTGCGCGGATCAGGACGCGGATGTGCACAGCATTTTGCTGGAGAAGTTCTTTCCGCGCCGGGGCACTGTGGTGTCCTCTGCTGAATTGCTGGAGAGTCTCTCCGGCTGAGCGGCTGCGGGCACAAACTTGCAAACCGCGGAGCGCAGTCGATCAAGACCTGTACACAAAGCCTGGTTTTCCGATCAATTTTCCCGTGGGCATGGCGAGGCCGGCGTGTGGAAATCGCCGGGTTTTTCGCGCTCAGGAAGCCATTCCTGGATTGATGGGGCACAGTACTAAAGGAGGAAGCGTCCTTTCAGGGGTGTGGTACATCTAATTGATAGCGAGGTAGTTAGTTTTTGGGTGCGCCCCCGCAATTGGGCACTTTCCTCTTGATTTTCATAGAAAATATCCCTATAATCGTAAAGGTTTGTGACTTCCCGGTGATGTCTGGTTATGGGCTCCCGGTTTTTCGGTACGTCACTTTCACTAGCAGAGGGTAAATCATACATGGCAAAGCGTCGTGGTAATCCAAACTGGGGTAAGCCGGAGCCGATTGGGCCGGTCGTTCCCACCGTGACTTCCTTTGAGCAGGTGGTCAAGGAGTTTAAGCTCACCCCGGATCAGTACATCCGCTCCACTCGTCTGCGTGAGTGGGCTCGCCGCAACCGCAACTCGAAGTACATCCCGGAATCGCTGCTGGAAGCCTGGGGCTTCGAGATCGAATCGACACTCTGATTCGGTCGGTGACCGAGCAGTATCCAGACGCCGCCTTCGGGCGGCGTCGTTGTTTTTGCGGGATCGATTTGTCCGGCTCCGAATCTGGATCGGCTTGGACGTAGAGTCGCGCGCGTGGCATGATGCAGTCCATGACGACCCAGCCTCCGCTTGCAGCGCTACTTTCCTTCGCGCTGGTTGCGTTCACCATTGAGTTCGACAACGAGACGGATCATCGCCTGCCGCATCGGACGACGAACTTCGGCCCGAGTGCAGGGGCCACCGGCGGACCCTGGCTCGTCTCCATGGTGATGTGGTTCAACTGCATGCGCTTTGTCACGGAGGAGGGAATTGCGGTCCGTGACGTGGAGCGTCTGGCCCGTACACGGACCAACTGGGACGGGATGCGGCGCTGGGGCTACGTCTTCTTTGAGCCGGATCCGGCGGACCGCCGGCCCAAGCCGCCTTCATCGGCCCTGCTGGTGCGCGCGACTGCCAAAGGCCGCACGGCGCAGAAATTATGGGCAGCGCTGGTTCCCGGGATCGAACAGCGCTGGCGCAGGCGATTCGGCGGCGACACCATCGATG
>JBAVUB010000388.1:0-1717 GCA_049696575.1 Acidobacteriaceae bacterium
TTTCGAGATGGAGTAGCCGGGAACCGCCGGCAAGCCCGCCAGCGCCACCAGCGACACGTTGTTGACGATCGCCCCGTGGGAGCGTTTCAACAGCGGCAGGAACGCGCGTGTGACATTGAACGGTCCGAAGAGGTTGACCGCCATCTGCTGCTCGAGCGATGCGGGATCGCTCAGGTCGTCGTACAGCGCGATGCCCGCATTGTTGATAAGAACGTCCAGCGAACCGACCTCCTCAACCGCCCGCTCGATCTGCTCGGCGCTCGTCACATCGAGCAGCAATGGGATCACGCGCTCATCGGCGATGGTGAGTGCCCCGCGTGTTCCCGCATAAACCCTCCTGGCTCCCCGCCGAAGCGCCTCATGGACAAGAGCCAGGCCGATGCCACGATTGGCGCCGGTGATTAAGACTGTCTTCTTTGCGATGTTCATTCTGTTCTCCTTTTAGGGCTGCGGTTGGGCTGCCCATCTTGCCTCTCTATTGGGCAGAACCGGTGTGCAGGTTGAACTCATCGTTGCCGAGTGATTTTTTATCGTCCGCCGGAACAGGAATAGGCAGTTTTCCAATGGGCGGGCTCCCGTCGGGCTTCCGGTTTCGCAGTTCTTCGTTCACGTTCAATAAGTCGCAAACGAGGGTTTGGAGGCGAACGTTCTCAGACTCAAGCAATTCCACCCGCCGGCTTAACTCGTTGGCGTCCAGCGCCTCTCCTTTACCGCCATTGGCCCCGGCCGCCGGCGCCGCTGTGTCTGCGATTGTCATGTGCTCTCCGGGAAGCTTCCCGTTGCTCATCGAACCACGACCGTTCATGGCATATCCATAGGCGTAAAGTGGTGGGAGTTGGTATTTCCTGGCGCCAACCCCTCTTCACACCGTTCTTTTCCCAAAGCGCAAAGAATTGCAGGGACCGCATGGCGGAAACGCCCTCCAAAGGCGACCGTGTAGATGGGTGGAAGGGCATTGCGGATTATCTGGGCCGTGACGTGACAACCGTCATCCGCTGGGCCAAAATCCACGGCCTGCCGGTCAACCGCGGCCCCGCAGGCAGTCCCCGCCGAGCCGTTTTCGCCCTGAAATCCGAGATCGACGCATGGGTGGCCGGTCGTGGTTCCTCAAACCTCCCAGCCGACGAGGACGCTTCCGCCAGCCGCCAACCCAACACGCAATCCCCCCGGTGGCGTAAGCCTCTCCTGTACGCCGCCGCTGCAGCGGTCGTAACCCTGCTGACATGGGCCGCCTGGCGCTTCGCGGAAACCCGCCTCTCAGTGCACGCGCCGCGCTTCGCCGAGTTGCAATCCTCCGGGCAGGGCCCTGTCATCTTTCGCGGCAGCTTCGAATGCGTGGCCTGCAGCCCTGACAGCTCCTGGCTGGCCTCCGGCTTTGCCGACCAGCTTGCTTCCGACCTGATCAGAATTCCCGGCGTCCATGTTCGTGCCCTCGCCGCGGCTCCAGCTCCCTCTGCCCCCGAGCCCGTCAAACTGCTCCTCACCGCAAGAGTGGCGCGGCAGGAAGGCTCCAGAATCGCGGTCACCATATTCCTGTCCAACAGCGACTCCCATGAGCAACTCTGGTCCAGACACTACGAAACCCTCGCCACCGGGCTGCCCGTGCTCGAGTTTGACATCGCCAACGACATCTTCCGCTACCTCCAGCCGTACTTGCCCGCCCGCGACACCACTCCCTTCAAGGCAGTTTGGACCCGAGACCCGGTGGCTTATGAGT
>JBAVUB010000389.1:0-3033 GCA_049696575.1 Acidobacteriaceae bacterium
GCGCACCTTGCGATCATCAGCAGAATTGCGAGAATCGCGCCCGCAGTGCTCCGATTGCGGTCAGCGCGTCCCCATGTCCTGTCTCGTTTGCGGACATTCAGTACAGCGGCGCTTCACCCTCCGGCCGTGTCTTCCAACGCCGATGCACCCACAGCCACTGGTCAGGATAGCGGCGTACGAACCGCTCGATGGCCGCCGTGAATCGCGCCGTGTTTTCGACCACGTCGCGCTCGTCGTCGCCGCTCTCCACCACTGGAATCTCGCGCCCGAAACGCAACACGTATTTCCCTTCTCGATCTTCCCAAACCAGAAATCCCGGCAGAACCGCCGCTCCCGTGCGCAGCGCCACTCGCGCCAGTCCCGCCGCCGTGCATGCCTCAACTCCAAAGAACGGCACAAACACCCCCTGTGGCGGCGTCATGTTCGTGTCCATCAGAATCCCGATCGTCTCCCCGCGTTTCATCGCCGCCAGCAGCCCGCGCGCAAAATCGTCCTTGTGCAGAACCCGATTGCCGTGCAGGCATCGAATTTCATTCACCAGCCGATCCACCCGTGGATTGTCGAGCCGCCGGATCACCATCGCCATCGGATGACCCATCAGCGAATGCCAGAAACTGGACAGCTCCCACGCCCCCAGGTGGCCGGTGACGATCAGGACTCCCTGCCCCCTCTCCTGCGCTGCCAGGTAGTGCTCCAGACCCTCATAGCGGATCAGGTCGCGCGTGTTCTCTCGCGTGTAGCGCGCCATGTGGCAGAATTCGCCCAGCTGCCAGCCAAGTTGACGATAAACGCGCCGCAGAATCGCCGCGCGCTCCGCCGCCGGCATCTCCGGGTACGCCAGCTCCAGATTGCGCATCCCGGTGCGCTTCAGCCTGGGCAGCACCCACCACGCTACCGCTCCCAGTCCCGCGCCCGCGCTCCGCGCCATTCCCCGCGGCAGGGCTCCCATCAGCCGCAGCAGAGTCCACGCAAACGCATATTCCAGAGCTTCTCGCATTGATTGCGGCGAAAAGCCAGTGTAAATGTATGGAACACGGATGCAATGCCCGCAGATGCCCGAAGAGGTTCAGGCCGGGGCGCGCGACGCGAGGAGAATTCTCAGAAAAGGGCCGAGCAGGACGAACGGAGCTTCCGTTCGTCTCGCTCCCATCGCCCGCAGGTTTACTCGTTGGCTGCGTGGAAATACTTCACGACCGTGCGCACAAACGGCCGCGCATCCGGGGGTACCGGCACATCGCCGCGCAGAACGCTCTCGAACGTCTCGGGCGCACCGTAGAAAAAGTCCGTGTCGGCGTGATTCTGGCTCACCGCAACCCCGCTCAGGTCGACTCCTGCAAACAACCCCTTGCTCCGTGACCAGGTCAGCAGCTCCGATTGCAGCTTCCAGTTGGTCGAAGCCTGAGCGTCGCGCCCCACCGGGCCCGCCGCAGCCGAAGCATCGGCACCAATCTTGAACTTGCTGTGCAGCAGGTCCTGGAATCCCTTGTCATTGACGGCCACCAGTACCAGATCTGTGCCTTGTCCGCCAATTTGGAAGCCCCACGAACCGCCCTCCATCCGGATAAACACCGGCGCGCTCCACCCCCGCGGAGTCCGGCAGACAACCACACCCTGGCCGTACTCGGCGCCAAAAACGAAGGCGCCCTTCAGCATGCCGGGCACCACGCCCACGCACGTCGCCTGGCGCAGGATCGAATCGGGAATCTGCTTGTCCGGGGTGGCCATGATCTGGTTCAGAACGTCGCGTGCCGCGTCCAGACGCGCGTCGATCTTCGATTTGTCCTGGGCAAAGCCCGGAACGGTCAGGACGAACGTCGAAAGTAGCATACACAGTAGGGCTGCAAGTCTTTTCATTTGTTCTATTTCTCCCGTAAGAAAGTTGATCCGTGGGACATCCGTTATAGTACAGCAATTCCATGAACCCCACGCGAAAGCCCATGGGTCGGCGAGGGGCCAACATCGGCACTAGGTCGTGAATCCTGTGGGTGCGCAGCCAGTTCCGCGCCATACACCGGACACTCCTCAGGCGCACGGCTGGCCCAGTCATTACGATGCGCATCCGGTTCGCAGGGTTGATGGCGACCGTGCGGAATCCAGCGGATAAACCAAACAAAAAATTGGGGCTGCGGTTGCAGTCGCCTGCCAGCCATCAGCCCCGTTCCCCAGATCTGCGTTGTAAGTGTGTTCAGTTGTAGCGAGGGGTGTCGTAATTACGCAAGATAACGGAAGTAGGCGCAACTTTAGTAACCATAGAGCCGGGCCTGTTCACTCATCCAACACCCCTGGAACATCTTTCAACAGATCCGTCCCGAGACTCACGTCGGAACTTTGATTCCGCCCTTCAAACCTCGGAGATCGGGAAACTCCCAAATTGAGGGCAATGAAATGAACGGATTCAACCCTTTTCGGCAACGAAGACAATCTGATGGCCGAAAAGGTTGGGCCAGTGGCGAACACCCCACCGGTCAATGGCACTGCCTCGGCGTTCGCCGATCAGCCGTCGGCAAACTTCGGAAAATGGCACCCATCCCGAGGCTGCCTTTGTCATCACAGTGCAAATCCGGAGACTCGGCAAGCAGATAACGGTCGGCCGTGCGGTACGTGTAAAAGTGCAGATGCGTGTCGTCGAGGATGCCGCCGTCCGGATCATATTCAAAATCGCCGCGAAGGAACGAAGCCAACTGGACTTTTCCGTCGATTCGCTCTCCTGCCGGCTAATTGGTCTCGTTCACCCCGTCGTAACCGGACGACCTCTGAGTATTCGCTTCGCGAATCGACAGCGGCACGTCGGCTCCATTAGACGACAAGCGGGGGAATAACCGCAGTCGTGCGTCTCAAAAAGGCGCCTGGATCCATTAAACCTGCCAATACGCGCGACAGAAGTCAACAGGCTGTATCCGGTTCACAATGCCGCGTTCGGCGCGAAAGTCGTCCACGGCCTTGCGACAGATTTCGATCGTGAAATAGTCATCGATAATTACGTATCCGCCGGCAGATATCTTGTGATACATAGCGCGAAGCACATCCATGGTC
>JBAVUB010000390.1:0-5064 GCA_049696575.1 Acidobacteriaceae bacterium
TGCTGGCGACGGGGCTGATTGTCGCGTATGGCTATTCGACCGAAGTGTTCATGTCGTGGTATTCGGCGAGCCACTGGGAATACTTCATGATGTGGAACCGCATGTTCGGGCCGATGGGGTGGTCGTATTGGGTGCTGATCACGTGCAACATAGCGCTGCCGCAGCTGATGTGGCTGCGAAAATTCCGGGTCAATGTGGGACTGATGTTCCTGATGTCGATCATCGTGAACACCGGCATGTGGTTTGAGCGGTTCGTGATCGTGGTGACCAGTATGTCGCGCGACTATCTGCCGTCGTCGTGGGGGACTTACCGGGCGACGAAGTGGGATTACGCGACGTTTCTGGGAACGCTGGGGTTGTTCACGTTTCTGTTCTTCCTGTTCATCCGGCTGCTGCCCATGATCCCGATGTCGGAACTGCGGATGATGCTGCCGCAGGCGAAGGTGAGAGAGAAGGCCGAACCGTTGCCGGAGGCAGGTGACTGATGCCTTTACCCGAAGGATTGTACGGATTGATGGCTGAATTCGAAGGGCCGACGCAGCTGGTGCAGGCGGCGAAGGCGGCGCATCACGCAGGATACCGGCGGATGGATTGTTATACGCCGTATCCGGTGGAAGAGGCAGCGGCGGCGATCGGATTCCATCGCGACGAGGTGTCACTGGTGACGCTCATCGGTGGACTGCTGGGGCTGGCGGCCATGTTCGGGCTGGAGACGTGGATTGCGGTGTGGGCGTTTCCTTTGAACATTGCGGGGCGTCCGTATTTTTCGTGGCCGGCGTTTGTGGTTCCGGCGTATGAGTGGACGATATTGTGGGCAGGGTTGTCGGCGGCGTTCGGCATGCTGGCGCTGTGCGGGCTGCCGAAGCCGTACCATCCGGTATTCAACGCGCCGAATTTTCGCAGCGGGGCGACTACCGATAAGTTCTTTTTGTGTCTGGAGTCGACGGACCCGAAGTTCGACAGTGCTGAGGCGCGTAGTTTTCTGGAAGCGCAGTCGCCGGTTTCGGTGGTGGAGGTGGAGTATTAACACGGGGCACAGGGTACAGGGCACAAGGCACAGAAAAGGCATGTTCCTCTGCTGGCCGCCGATGCACGTCTCACAAGCGAGGGGCGGAGCACGGACGCGGATTCCTGTGGTTCTGGGTGCGCTGGGCGTGCTGCTGGTGGTGGCGGGGTGCCGGCAGGACATGCAGAACCAGCCGAGAATGTTTCCGCAGCGCGGGACGACGCTGTTCGCCGATGGGCGGTCGGTTCGCCCGCAGGTGGCGCATACGGTGGCGCGCGGACAGCTCTACGAGGACGAGTACTTTTACACGGGGCTGATGAATGGCAAGGAAGCGGACATGATGCCGTTTCCGGTGACCATGCAGGTGCTGGCGCGGGGGCAGGAGCGGTTCAATGTGTACTGCACGCCATGCCACTCGCGGGTGGGCAACGGAGCGGGGATGATTGTGCAGCGGGGCTATAAGCCTGCGGGTAATCTGCACGATGCGAAGCGGCTAAGTGAGCCATTGAGCCACTACTTCTATGTGATGACGAATGGCTACGGCGCCATGCCGGATTACAAGGCGCAGGTTGCGCCGGAGGATCGATGGGCGATTGCGGCGTATATTCGCGCACTGCAATTGAGCCAGAACGCGAAGGCGTCCGATGTGCCGGCGGGAGCGCAGGTGGAGAACCTGAGAGAGATCACGGAGCGGCTGGGTGAGCCGGCGAGTTATGCCGGGCCGTGGCCGATGCCGGCGACTGCGGTTTATGGAGCCCCGATCGTTGGCATCGTCGCCGGGGCGCCCGCGGAGAATCCTGCCAAACCGCCGGTGGCGAAGAACGCAGTCACAAAGCCATCAGGAGCGCAGCCATAATGGCGAACGAATCATTCAGCAAGGGATTGCCGTCCACGGTGGGAGCGCCGGCTTTCGTCGATCAATGGCGGCGGCGTGCGCTGCGAGCGGGACTGGTGTTCTCGATCCTGGCTGTGATCCTTGCGCTTTTTGCTCAGAAGCTGGACCATCCTGCGCTGGGCTGGGACCACGTGATGCGGGGATGGCTGGAGGGATTCGTCGGGTGTTTCGGCTTGTGCCTGGGCGGCATGTCGCTGCTGATGGTGCAGTATCTCTCCGGGGGGAAATGGGGATTAATTGTGCGGCGGCCACTGGAAGCGATGACGCGGACCTGGCCGCTGGTGGTTTTAATGTGGATACCGGTCGCGATTCTGGGAGCGTCGTTCGGCAAGCTGTATATCTGGGCGAGATATGAAGACTGGGCCGGCGCGCTGAAGCAGGGGCTGATCACGATCGACCAGGCGCATGCCATCCATTGGAAGCAGCCGATGCTGAACGTGACGGACTTCTACGTGGTTTCGCTGGTTTGCTTCGCAATTTTTGCGTTGTATATCACGCTGCTGAATCGCTGGTCGCTCAAGCGGGACGCCGATCCAGAGCCCAACGTGGCGTACTGGCGCACGAGGTTCGAGAATCTGAGTGGATTCGGTGTAGTGCTGTACTCCGCGTTGTTGTTCATTCTGGCGATCTACTGGGTGATGTCCCTTGACCCCACCTGGTACTCCACTATTTATGGGTTTCAGTATCTTGTCGGGCAGCCATTCATGGTACTGCCCCTGGCGCTTCTTACCCTGATCGGCTTGTCGAAAGCGGAGCCGATCAAGAGCACCTTCCGACTTATTGAACAACACGATCTGGGCAAGCTGTGCTTCGCTCTGGTCATGTTGAATATCTATTTTGCCTTTGCGGCGTTTCTGATTATCTGGTCAGGCAACTCGCCGGAAGAGATTCCGTGGTATCTGGATCGCATCCGCGGCGGATGGGGCGTGATTGCGACCCTGGACATAATTTTCCATTGGTTGATTCCCTTTGCCCTGCTGCTCTCGCGGGATCTGAAGCGCATTCAGAGCAGACTGAAGGTCGTATGCTACGTGATGGTTTTTGCGGGGTTCTGGGACTTGTTCTGGCTGATTGAGCCAAACTTCAGGGACGCGGCGCGGAACCTGCACTTCAGCTGGGGCATTCTTGAATACATCGCAGTGCCGGGAGCGTTGTTCAGCTTCTGGCTGGTTTATTACTTCAGCGAACTGAAGCGGCGTCCGCTGATCGCGACCAACGATCCGCATCTTGCGGAGATTCTGGAGCATGACTATGCCCACGCCTGATCCGCGCGACCCGAAGCTGGACCCGAAGGCGCACGCCGACGATGCGTCGGTACGGGAAGGTTACGAAGTTACGGACGCGAACGCCGGCGGCATTGTTGTGTTTCTGGTGGGGCTGTTCATTTCGGTAGGCGTGTTCTTCGTGTTCTGCTTCGGCATGGGGAAGGTGATCAATAACGGTCTGGATCGCGCGGATGGTAAGCCTAACAAGTGGAATGCGCCGAACCAGATCGCACCCCGGAAGGCGATCCAGTCGAATCCGGCACTGGAGCAGGAACAGCTGGCCAAGCTGACACAGCAGTTCCCAACGCCGCGGCTGGAGACCGACGATGGCAATCAGGACCTTGCCGACCTTCACGAGCGCGAGGATCTGATGCTGAACTACTACAGCTGGATCGATCGGAGTAAGGGGACGGTGAGGATTCCGATAGAGCGGGCGATGGAGTTGATCACGCAGCGCGGGCTGCCGGTGGCTCCGGCGCCACAGCACCAGGCGCTGATGGTGGGGGACAAAGAGGTTGTCGTGCAGATGCCGCTGACGGATGGATTTGCGCAGACGGCGTACGAGCAGGCCTTGCATGCTGCGGCACAGGAAGCGGGAGAGCAGGCGTCGAGTAAGGCGAATAACCAATGAGGCAGCCGGTAGCGGGTAGCCAGTAGCCGGTAGCGTGTGGGGCAGGGATTAGTTGTGTTAGTTAGGGCAGGTTAGAAGATATGCAGCGCGGCGATACAGGACGGAGATGGGCGAAGGTAGCGGGTTTGGTGCTCGCGTGCGCCTTCGTGTGCTTCTGTTCTGCGTTACCGATGCAAGCGCAAAGCCAGTGGTTTGGTTTGCAGAAACCGGGGACGCCCGCGGATCAGCAGCCGTTACTGCTGAAGAAGATCAGCATCCAGCAGCGGCTGAATACGCAGATTCCGCTGAATCTGGAATTTCGTGACGAAACCGGCAAGTTAGTCCATCTCGGGGATTACTTCGGGAAACGGCCGGTCGTGTTGTCGCTGGTCTATTACCAGTGCAAGATCCTTTGCCCGGAAGAGATTGACGGGCTAGTGGGCGCGCTGGAGATGCTGAAGTTTAATCCAGGCCGTGATTTCGACGTAGTCCTGGTAAGCATTGACGCGACGGAGACACCGGAGATCGCGGCGCGGGAGAAGGCGTTCTACATGAAGCGCTATGGGCGGCCGCAGACGGTGAACGGCTGGCACTTTCTTACTGGCCAGGAACCAGCGATTCGAGCCCTTGCGAGTGCTGTGGGATTTGGGTACGTGCCGATGCAGGGTCCGGACGGGAAGATGACGCAGTTTGCGCATGCGAGTGCGATCGAGCTGGTGACGCCGCAAGGACGGCTGGCGCAATACTACCTGGGAGTGGAGTTTTCTCCGAAGGACCTGCAACTGGGACTGGTGGAGGCTTCGCACGGGACGATTGGCTCGCTCGTGGACAACCTGCTGACTTACTGCTACCAGTACGATCCCACAATGAACCGGCACACATTGCTGTATGTGCGGATTTTTCAGGCGGGTGGAGTACTGACGGTCTTATTTCTGGGGATATTTCTCATAGTGAACTTTCGGCGCGACATACGGGAAGCGCGGGCACAGAAAACACAGTTGGCGAACGGATAAAAGGCGACGATGCATTTCATCAGTCCGGTACTTTGGCAATTTTTAATTAAGTGGCTTACGTACTTCGCGATCTTCCCGCCGGAGGCGTCGAGCATCGCGCCGTATGCGGACGCACTTTATTTTTTCCTGATCGCTATTTCGGTGGTGGGTCTGGGAGCCGTCGCTTTTCTGGTGGTGACATTCTCCATCCGGTACAGGAAGGAAGCCAACCCGATCGCCACGCCGATTGAGGGATCGACGCTGCTGGAGGCGACCTGGACGATCATTCCGCTGAT
>JBAVUB010000391.1:0-7781 GCA_049696575.1 Acidobacteriaceae bacterium
ATGGTGCCGTGGAAGTCGATGATGGGCGACGCGGCACCGGTGGTGAATGCGCTGAAAAGGCTGTCGGTGCTGCCGGGCGGGCATCGACTGCACTGGGTTCGGCTGTTTGTGGTGCTGGGCGCGCTGACGGGAATGACGTCGTCGATCCTGGTTTTCCAGTTGGGGCAGGCGCGGGTATGGTTCTCGATGTCGCGGGATCGGCTGCTGCCGGCAATCTTCTCGCATGTGCATCCGAAATACCGGACGCCGGCGGTGGCGACGTGGGTGGCGGGTCTTGTGGTGGGGATTCCGTCGGGACTGCTCGACATCGGCACGGTGTCAAACCTGTCGAATATTGGGACACTGTTCGCGTTTGTGCTGGTTTCGGCGGGGGTGCTGATCCTGCGTTATCGCGAGCCGAATCGGCGGCGCGGATTTCGTGCTCCGCTGGGTCCGGTGTTCCCGGTGCTGAGCATTATTTTCTGCGTGGTGCTGATGATGGGGCTGGAAGTGATGACATGGATCCGGTTTTTCGTGTGGCTGGCGGTCGGCCTGGTAATCTACTTCACGTACAGCCGGCATCGGAGTGAGTTCGGGCGCGGGCAGCGCATCGGCTGAGCCGGTTGGGCGGGGATCGCCTAGTGACGAATCGATAAACCTTTCAAGCAGAACCAGATGGGCTCGATGGTCACACTCGTCGGTAACCAAACAGTCTCGTTGGTCACGCGCACGAGTAATTTGATTTCCGTTTGGCAGTCACCCGGTGCCCTAACCGAAGAGCCATGAAATCCCTCCCTCTACCGTAACTTATTGTAGTGACGCAAGATAAGTGCTCAGCTGAAGCGATTCCGTGCCACACTACACCATCTTATGAATTGCGGGTGTGGCGCAAAAGGGCTCGGCGACACGGACTGCACCGCACATCACGAGCCGTTAACTCCGATTGCACGGCTTGCTGCGTTTTCTGCTTCTCTCTCGATCACTATTTTGAAATTCTGAACGCTGCCGCCGTCCAGTCGATTAGGGATAAAAATGAAGATCCCTTCTTTGGCTGCATTGTTTCTGCCGGTTCTCGCTTTCACTTGTGCCGCGGCCTGCCCGGCACAAGACGCCCAAACCGCCATGCTGGTGAACGCCCCGGCGCCGTCAGAGACGGTGACGCCGGCGCCACCCGCGGAACCCGGCAGCAGCTCCGCACTGGGAGTGTTTCCAGTGCAGAATCCGCAGCTGAAGGAGAAGCCGCCGGGGATGGGCTTGCTGGACTGGAGCATGCTGGGAGCGGCGGCGACGCTGCGCGTGCTCGATTACACCTCGACGGAAAAAGCGCTGAGCGAGCCGCAGAGCTTTCACGAGGCGATGCTGCCCGACGCGCTGGTGAAGAATAAGCCGGCGTTTGCGGCGTTCCAGGTGGGTACGGTCGGGTTGAATTACCTGGGGTATCGATTGCTCGTGCGGCACGACAAGCGCTCGCTGGCCCGGGCGGCGCAATATCTGTATGTGGGCGTCATGACGTTCCAGGTGGCGCACAACTATCAGCTGCTGGGGAACCCTCCAACGAACTGAGGCTGTGCCGATCCTGCTGTACGGGCGGCGCGGACCCGCGGTTGACAGCCGCCCGCGCCCGGCCCTAGGCTGTAGTCAGGAATGAACGCTTTCTCTCCAACCCGCATGTGTATGTGCTGCTGCTGTTGCTGCCGCACCGTGCGGGTATGTGTCTGAGAGAAGCGCAATAAGTTTCGGAGTCGCTCAGAACCCACCCGCTGCCGAATGGCCGGGTGGGTTTTGATTTGCGCTGCACTTCACAGGAAAACGGGAAACCCCCAGGAGGAAGTTTTCATGACGTTACGCATCAACGATGTTGCCCCTGACTTCACGGCGGAAACGACCCAGGGAGTGATTCGATTCCACGATTGGATCGGCGACAACTGGGCGGTGTTCTTCTCACACCCCAAGGACTTCACGCCGGTTTGCACAACGGAGCTGGGCGCGGTTGCCGGGCTGGAGAGCCAGTTTGCACAGCGGGGGGCGAAGGTGATCGGCCTGAGCGTCGATCCTGTTTCCAGCCACGGCAAATGGGCGTCGGACATCAAGGATGTGGGCGGATACGACGTCAACTACCCGTTGATCGGCGATCCGGAACTGAAGATCGCGAAGCTGTACGACATGCTGCCGGGCGATGCGGGTGAGACGTCGGACGGGCGCACGCCGGCGCAGAACGCACCGGTGCGGACGGTGTTCGTGATTGGGCCGGACAAGCGGATCAAGCTGACGCTGGCGTATCCGATGACGACGGGCCGCAACTTCGATGAGATTCTGCGGGTCCTCGACTCGATCCAGCTTACGACGAAGCACAAGGTATCGACGCCGGCGAACTGGAAGCAGGGAGACGACGTGATCATCAGCGGCGCGGTGTCCAACGAGGAAGCGGATAAGATCTTCCCGGGTTATAAGACGGTGAAGCCTTACCTGCGCACGACCGCGCAGCCGCAGTGATTTCGGCGGCGCAGGGTGCGCCGAAGCAAGGAAGAAGTCTCCGCCGTGCCGCACGGGCGCGGCGGATGGAGAGCACCGGTGGCGAAGGGGCTAACGCGCTGGTCTGCAAAACCAGTATTCGCCGGTTCAATTCCGGCCCGGTGCTCCAAATGACGCGACCGATCTCGCGAAACAAAGCCGAATTGAGTCCTCGGCGGCGGGAGCGGCATGACGCTTTCGTAGGGTCGATTGAATACCTCAGAGATCATCTGTATTAACTATTTATGTAATACATTGTTGGTTATTCGCGTGATTTGAAGAGTTTGATTCTCGTTAAGAGGCCCGATCACGGAGCTATCAGTAGTGTCATAAATATAACTAAATCAACAACAAGGCTGGCTTTGCCGATATCCCCCTGGGCCAATAAGCATGACGCCGGTCATCGACCGAGATGAAGTTTTTTAGACCGGGCTTTGCGGCCCGAGATGCTGTCTTAAGTCACCTAATTCCATTAGGGTACAACTCTAAGCCAAAGTTGTATGGCCGAAGTGTTCGCTGTCGAACCATGATTCACGGATGGCCCGCAGCGGCGTCGCCGGAACCAGGATTGCCGCGATCCTGGCACCAGTGCTGGGCGCAGGAATCATCTGCATCGCACTCTGGCAGTGGTCTGTCTTATCGCGTCACAATACGATCCTGGAGCTGCAGGACTTACCCGTTAACTCAGCGGTACATCTTATCGGTGTAGTTACCTACGTCGATGAGCCCGGAGGACGCTTCTGGATCCAGGACGAGACCGGGGCGATACCGATATCGGCGAACCCGGCTCAGGGGGGCGTGCACGTTGGCCAGACCGTCTCGATCGATGCGACCAAGACAACTCGGTACGATCGCGGCAAGGGTCCGATCAGCGTCGGATTGCAGGAGATCGGCATTCATCCGACCGCGGCTCACGTGCGATTGCCACAGCCGTACCCGGTGACTCTCGCGAACTTCCCCACCACCGAAAAGAATGGCATTCGAGTAGAGATGACAGCAGTGGTGGAAGACGCTTCGCTGGACGGGCGGGGGCGCGCTCATCTTTCGGTCGCGGACGGCGGACCGGAGGTGGAACTGATCGTTGCGAAGCCGAACAGCGACTATTCGAGTTGGATCAACAGCAGAATCCGCATCGTGGGTCTTCCGGAGCAGGAACGCACGCCGCAGGGAGCACTGGTTCGCAACAGGATATGGGCGCCGTCCGGGCAGGACCTGCGGATCGAGGGACCCGCTCCGCAGCAATCTCCGTTGTATTCGATTCGCACCCTCAACAGTGAGAGCCGCGCGGGGCATGGCCATCGCATTCGGATTCGCGGCCGGATCGCGGCGGCGACGTCCAATTCCATTCTGCTGGAGGATCGCTGGGGCGCGACGGAGTGCAAACTCTCCGTATCGCATGTGCTGAAAACCGGATGGCCGGTCGAAGTGGAAGGCTTTCCCAGTCGCGATGGCCTGGGTGTCGACCTGTTTCATGCCGAGGTGGCGATGCTCTCACCCGAGCAGATCGACGACAGCAGGAAATCGAGTCCGATTCCGCCTCTCACCAGCGTGCGCGCGGTACGCGATCTGCCTGCGCTACGTGCGGCGGAGGCTCTGCCCGTCGATATCACCGGCGTCATCACCTATCTCGATTCCCAATGGCACCAGCTTTTCGTGCAGGACAAGACGGGCGGCATTTATGTGAAGTATTCGGGCGATCAACCGGAACCAGGGGTGGGTGCGCGTGTGACTCTGACCGGAATTACGGGAGCGGGAGACTTTGCTCCGGTCATCGTTGCCCCGAAGTTCCGGTTCGACGGCATGGCCCCCTTGCCCGCGGCTGTCGCCGTGACGCAAAGCAAAGCCGCCGCTGGTTCGCTTGATTCGCAGTACGTGAGCATCGAGGGCGTGGTCCACCCGATGCGGGTGGGCGAGGAATCGAACCACACATCGCTGACCTTCGAACTGCTCACAGCGGTGGGACAGATTCACGTTTACACCTCGCCGATTTTTCCCGATGCCGATCAGGCGCGCAGCCTGGAAGACGCGACTGTGCGCATCCGGGGAGTTTTCGGAACCGTCTTCAACTCGCGCCGACAGCTGGTGGGCTATCAACTTCTGGTCGAAACCCGTTCCGACATCGATGTACTGGAGCCGGCGGTGCCTCACCCGTTTGCGATGGAAACAACCCCTATCGGCTCGCTGCTGCACTACTCGCCGAATGGCCGCTCCGGCCATCGCGTGAAAGTGGAAGGCACGGTCACGTTGGTGGAGCCGGACTATCTGTACCTCCAGGATGCGACCGATGGCGTCGAAGTGCGGGGGGATACGCGCTCCATCCATGTGGGTGAGGTGGTAGATGCGATCGGCTATCCCACGCTGGTGGGCAGGTATTCGCCGGTGATGACGGACGCGGCCTTTCGCTCGGCGGGCCGCGCCGGTTCGATTTCCCCTAAGGTGGTCACGGTGGAGTCGCTGCTGCAGGGCCACGAAGACTCGATGCTGGTGACGGTGGAAGGCAAGCTGCTGGCGGCGCTGGACGAGCCTGCCCGCAAAAACCTGGTGCTGCAATCGGGGGTGCGCACGTTTACAGCCCAACTGGACACGTCGGATCTGGGAACGCCGCAGTGGCAGCTACGAGAGGGGAGCGTGCTGCGTCTCACGGGCGTCTCTTCCGCGCAGGTGGATCCGGGCAAGCTTTACAGGATTCTGGAAGAGAGCCCGGCCAGCTTCCAGATCCTGCTGCGTTCTCCTGGGGATCTGACTGTGATCCGGCCTGCTCCGTTCTGGAATCTGCGGGCGACGCTGGTGCTGCTGACGGTTTTATTGCTGCTGATTCTCGGGATCCTTATTTGGGTGAGCATTTTGCGACGCCGCGTACGCTCCCAGACGGCGGCGCTGAGGAAAGCTTCTGAAACGGCACAGGCCATTACGGATCTTTCCACCGCGATGGAGCAGGTTTCGAGCCAGCAGCAGTTCGATACGCAGGTTTCAGTGCGAGGCAGCGAAGACATTGCGCATCTGGTAGTGGGCTTCAACACCATGTTGTCCGAGCTGCGGCAGCGGGATCGCGCCAAGCGAGACGCCGAAGCGAGGATGCAGCACATGGCGCTTATCGACGACCTGACCGGATTGCCGAACCGCCGGCTGCTGGCGGATCGCTTATCGCAGAATCTGGCGAAAGCGCGGCGCGAAAACCGGCGGGTGGCGTTGCTCTACATCGATATCGACGGCTTCAAGCTGGTAAATGACAGCCTGGGCCACAGCGTCGGAGATGTGCTGTTGGGGCAGGTGGCGCAGCGCGTGCAATCGCGATTCCGGCAATCGGACACGCTGGCGCGCATCGGCAGCGATGAGTTCACGCTGATTTTGGACCATGTGCAATCCGAAGCCGACGCGGAAGAGGCCGCGGCAAGCGTTCTCGAAGTGCTGAAAGTTCCGTTTGAAATCGAAGGCCACACGATCCGAATTACCGCCAGTATTGGCATCAGCGTTTTTCCGGATCACGGCAGCGAAGGCGGACAGCTTTTGCAGCAGGCCGACTGCGCAATGTACGCGGCCAAGAAAAACGGAAAGAATCGCGTCATCCTGTTTGGCGAGTACCTGGGCAATGCCGCGCGCGAGCGCCTGACGCTGGAGGGCGAGCTGCGGCGGGCGATCGAGGCCGGCGAAATCACGGTGCATTACCAGCCGGAGTTCGACCTCGACACGAATACCATCGTGCGCTTCGAAGCTCTGGCGCGGTGGTCCCATCCGAAGCTGGGAGCCATCCCGCCTCTCACGTTCATTCCTATCGCCGAGGAGACGGGGCTGATTGTGCCGCTGGGAGCGTATGTGATGGAGCGGGCCTGCGCGGACGCGGTGATCTGGCAGCGCAGAATGAAGCGGCCGATTCAGGTCGCGGTCAATGTATCCAGCGTGCAGTTTGCGCGGGAGTCGTTCATCGAGGAAGTCGAGGAGATCCTGCGACGCACCGGACTGAAACCCAGCCTGCTGCAAATCGAACTCACCGAATCCGCCACGCTGACCGGCGTCGAGCGCACCGCGGAAATGATGCGGCGTCTGAAGAATAAGGGCATCAGCGTGGCGATGGACGACTTCGGGACCGGATATTCCTGCCTCAGTTATCTGCCCAAGCTTTGTTTCGATGCTCTGAAGCTCGATCGCTCCTTCGTCAACGAGCTGGTGGTGCATCCGGAAACCCGTGCCTTCGTCCAGTCCATTCTGCTGATGGCCCACAACCTCCACATGAAGGTGATCGTGGAGGGAATCGAAACTACGGAACAGTTGGATCTGTTCAAGGCACTGGGGACCAACGAGGCGCAGGGTTATCTTCTGGGACGGCCGTCGCCGAATCCGCTGGAGCAGCTCAGCTGGGGCGCGGATCTAGTGCGCGGGACAAAGAACCTGGAGGCTGTTTCGTAGGAACGCTAATCTGGATTCCCTGTCCGCTCCCGTTCTATTTCCGCCAAGTATCGCGACAGCCAATGGCGCCTCGATAAACTCAATCAAATCAGGCCGGAGGGGCCCCACCTCGCTCGTGAGGCTGAAAAAAGCAGTGGCTCGGGGTCCAAATTTGCCCCGGTTTTGAGGCAGCCGGATTTCGCCGGCGAATCCCTGCGTAAGTCTTCTAATTCCATTAGGGTAGGGCCCGCAGCCCAAAGTTGTATGGCCGAGGCATGGGTGGGCAACCGATGATGCTCTGATGAGCCGCAATGGGTTCACGGGGATCAAGTTAGCCGCGATCCTGGGATCGGCGTTTGTCGCGGGGATGATCGCGCCTGCGTCCTGCCAGGCGTCTGCCTTATCGAAGCACAACACCATCCAGGAACTGCGCAATCTGCCCGTTAACTCGGCAGTACATCTTATCGGCGTAATCACGTACGTGGATGAGCAAGGGAAGCTGTTCTGGCTCAAGGACGAAACGGGCGCGATGCCGATCAGGGCGAATCCGCTGCCGGCAGGCGTTTTGGCGGGAGAAGAGGTCGCCATCGAGGCCTTCACGACGCTGGACGCCTCCAACGGACCCAGCAGCGTCGGACTGCAGAAGATTCGGGTTCATCCCACGGCCCATAAGGACCTCGTTCCATCGCCCGAAGTACTCACCGGCACTGCCTCCGCTCCGGTGGATGGCGCCAATCCACCGAGCCAGCAGCGCCGGCCAGCGGATCTGACGGTTGTGCGAAGCATTCCGTCGTGGACGCCGCCCGCAATCGCGGTGATGACAGTGATCCTGGCGTTTTTGATTGTGGGAATTCTGCTGGTACTGGCGCAGGTGAACAAGCTGCGGCGGCGCCTGAGCGAACAGGCGG
>JBAVUB010000392.1:0-3979 GCA_049696575.1 Acidobacteriaceae bacterium
AAAAGAACGATGAAAGATGCGACCCCGCGCCCGCGAAAATCGAACCCCACCCCCCCCGCAAAACCTAAACCCCTCGCCTTCGAGCCGCAGCAGGCCCGCAGCCGCGAGTCCGAGCGCAAGCTCCTCAAGGCCGCTGCCGAAGTCCTTGGCCAGCACGGCATCCAGGGAACCACCATTCCCCGCATCGCCGCCCACGCCGGCCTCACCCCCGGCTCCATCTACCGCCGCTTTCCCGACAAGGAAGTCCTGCTCGAAACCATGATACTCGGCATCCTCGAGCGCCAGGACGAGCGCCTGCGTACCAGCATGACCGAGGAGATGGCGCGGCAGATCCCGCTCCCGGTCTTCGCCGAAAACATGATCAACAGCCTCATCGTCAGTTATCGTGCCAACGCGGGACTCATGCGCGCCATGCAGCAGTTCGCCCGCGCCAGCGCCAATCACGAGTTTCGCCGCAAAGTCTCTCGCCTCGAGGTCCGCACATTCGAACGCCTCATCGCATTGTTCCTCGCGACGGCAAAGAACATCGACCATCCCCAGCCCCGCATCGCCGTCTCCATGGGTCTCACCATGATCGTCAGCACCCTCCACGATTTCATCCTGCACACCACCGACCTCAAGGCCTGGAAAACCCTCCTGCCCCAGGACGATCAGGCCCTCAAGCGCGAGCTGACCCGCGCCTTCCTCCGCTATCTCGGCGCGCCTGGGCCAGCGCCACCAGCGTCGCCATAATTTGGCTTTCTAAGAGTGCGCAGTCGGCTCGTTTCCAGCTAGGTTGCTTTGATCGCCGCCTCGGCGCCCAGCCGCAATCGACACTCAGCCCGCACCCCGCGATGACATTCTCCCTGCCAGATGGCCCATCATGCGAAAAATGTAAGGCCGCAGCAGGTAAAGAAGAATCGCGAAGAACCACACCTCGTTCCCCTCGCTGAACGCCCACATTCCACCCGATGCGTCCCGAATCCTCATGATCTCCGCTGGCGAAACTCCCGTAGTGAACGCCTCATACTGGATCGTCAGCGTGCGCTTCAAAACCATCGCCTCCCAGGCGAGCACCCAGATGAGCACGAAGCTCCCCAGTTCCCACCCGCCGCGCATCCACCAGTTCAGCTTGGTCAGGAACCTTGAATAGCGGTCTGTCGCCGCCCCAGGCGTCCGGTTGTTCAGCATCGCCAGCACCGCGAATCCCAAAGGTCCCAGCACCGCCAGAGGCAGCCACAGGTACGATCGCTGCTTTGCCCGGATCGCCAGCAGGCACACCAGCACCCACAACACGCCCGCACAGGCCACCGATCCCCAGAAAAGTGCGCGCTGCATCTCATGGAGCAGGTGCCAGTTGCGCGCGTAGTTCGGATGACCGGCGGCAACTTCAGGATTGATCAGGATGGACAGACCGCCGCCCAACACCAAAACCGCGGGAATCAGCAGGAACAGAGCCAGTGCCACGTTCGACTGTTTCTTGATCATCCTCGCCTTTCAGGAAAATCAGAAGCTTCACTGCGGAGCGGCCGGCAGGCTGTAGCCAGTAACGGGTGGCCACTCCTGGCAGTGGGCTGGTCGCCAGCAGGCACGCCCTCTACCCAAACTTTTCGCGAAGTGTCGTGTGATTTAGAAGAGCCATTCGCGAGTTACGCAATAGGGAATAGAGACTCTCCCGTTCAGCGGTGAGCTGTTCAGACAAACCAGCTGCTGGCGTGCCCGTAACCAAAGAAAAGGCTTCGCCTGAGCAGATCGACAACTCCCTCTGTCCGGGAGGCGAGACGCCGCGGCTTTCACGTAGGAGGAGGGAACAGCTTATCGAGGAGCAACCACCGGGTTCTTGGCAAGCACCCGATCCACTACTCCTTCGATATCCTGCAGGAAGAAGCCCGTTGGCGCAGCCGCCGGAATTGCTTCCGGCATCTGTCCCAGACCCTTGGCCAGCGCGTTCCACCGCGCCAGCATCGACTGTGGCGGCAGCACGATCATGTTGCGCTCCGCTGCCGGTTCCGGCACCAGGAAGTACACCGTCCAGATCGCATAAACCCCAAGCACCACCGTTTGCTGGACGCTGTTCGCATTCGAGACCAGACCCGGATAACGTCCCGAGAGCGCCGTGAAAACCAACTCGGTCGCCGCCTGGACGCCAAAGCCGAGCCCGATGCCAAACAGCCGGCTCCGGAACGACCGCCCCAGCGAGTGGATCGACAGCGCGAGGAATGCCAGCAGACAGAGCTCCATCACGCTCACGCACCGCATCGTCTGCAGGGAAAGCGGTCCGATCTGATCGCCGTTGTTACTCGGTAAGGCCGCGGCAGGCAAAGCGACAGCGCCCACGGCAACCACTATGGAAACGATGCTGACCCACCGGAACGCCAGCAAACCAAGACGGCGCAGGCCCGGAACTGGCTCCATCACCCGCTTAAAGACTTCCTGCACCACAAAGAAGATGGAGACCGCCGAGGCAATGTAGCAAATCCAGAATCCGTAGAAGTAAGCAACGTAGCGAGGAGAAGGCAAAACCGGGGCTGATCCACCGAAGTTCCAAATCACCTCGAGGTAGGCCAGCGAAGCCAGGCGCACGACAAGAAGGGTTGCCATCGCTGGCAACCTGCGCGCCGAACCCGATTTGAAAAATGAAAAGGCGACCAGTACCAACAATACTGGCTCAAGCCTGATCAGGAGCTCTTGAAGATGGGCCACCGCCCCCTCCCTCAGTCTTTCGAGGATAACGAAGGTGCGTTGGCTATCTCAAGCGAAATCTGCGAGAAACAGACCTTGACTCCTGCCACTTTCGTGGTAGGTTAGTTACCGTAGTGACCGGGGTCCCAGTTCTCAGTTCCCGGTTCCGTTGCAACCCTTCGGTCCGCAAGTCGGGATCGGCATCGCCGCAACAAGGGCGTTTCCAGTTCCGTTGCAACCCTTCGGTCCACAGGTCGGAATCGGCATCGCCGCAACCAGGGCGTTTCCAGTTCCGTTGCAACCCTTCGGTCCGCAGGTCGGAATCGGCATCGCCGCGATCGTGGTGTTTCCGGTTCCGTTACAGCCCTTGGGCCCACAAGTCGGAATCGGCATCGCCGAGATCACCGCCTGTTGGCTCTTGAGCATCGCGTTAGATGTGGCAAGAGCAGCCGAGGCGCCCATGGCACAGATTCCGAGAACGAGAGCTCTAACGGCAAGTTTCATGACTGTTGTACTCCTCAACAAAAGTTGTACTGCGTTTGATTCTGTAGTTGTAGAGACTTCTTCGTACAGTGTGGACTATATCTGCTATCGTCCCTCATTGTTATCTCCTTTCGGTATTATCTAAGTATTCAATAGACCTCGTGACTGCCGTGCGATTTACCCCTCCCGCCCCCTCCGCTCCAAACCTCCTCCATGGGAAGAGGCTACAATTGTAAGTTATTAAAAATGAATCAGTTCCAGCAAGGATCGAACGGGTCCGGGGCCAGTTTTCGTCTCTCCCTGTGACTCCCGCTTGTGTGCCGCCTCGGTTCCGGGGCGCAAAACCGCAGCCTTCCCCTCAGGCCTCGGGCCCTCGTGCCCGTTAATCGCTCCGCCATAGTCCAAAAACTACTCGTTAACCGGATCGCCAGGGGATCCGCGGCCTCATCTCTTCGGCATCGCACCTGCTGCCGCTATCCCGCGCACCCGCGCAACGGCCCCGACCCCTCTAAGCCCGCCCGGTCTTCTTCGCAGCGATCCGCATCGCCTCGTCGATCGCCTTCTGCGCCCGCTTCTGCCGCGATTCCGGGCTCTGATAATAAAAGATGCCCAACAGATGGCTGCGCCGCTGCACGGGCGTCATCGCCCGCCACGCCTCTCGCGCTTTCGGCTGCCGCTGGAACACCGCCTCCAGAATCGGCGGCGTGATCCGTTCCCCTTCCATTGCCAGCATCATCCGCTCCGCCCACAACTCTGCCCGCCCCACGCGCGCCTCCGCGCTCCGTGGCTGTTGCACCAGAGCCGCGATTGCCTTCCGCATTGAACCGCTCAACCC
>JBAVUB010000393.1:0-1898 GCA_049696575.1 Acidobacteriaceae bacterium
CGCCCCTCGTCAATCTGGCCTGGCGCTTTTGCCGCGACCGCGCCCGCGCCGAAGAAATGGCCCAGGAAGCCTTCCTGCGCGCCTGGCGCAATCTCGCCCAGTTCCGCGGCGACTCGGCTTTCTCCACCTGGCTTTTCTCGCTCGCTGCCAATCTTTACCGCACCGAACTCCGCCGCATCCCCGCCACGATGCTCTCGCTCGACGAAATCGCCGAGCCGCCCGACCCAGGCATCGCCGGCAGTGCTCTCGAGGAATCCTCCCGCGACGAATCCCTCCGCCGCGCCGTCCTCGCCCTTCCCGCCAAATACCGTGACGCCATCCTCCTCTTCTATTTCCATGAGCAGGACGTCCCCGCCGCCGCCCGCACCCTCCGCATCCCCGAGGGCACCATCAAAGCGCGTCTCTTCCGCGGCCGCGAGCTGCTCCGCAGCAAGTTCTCCCGGCCCCGCGCAGCATCGAAATCCGCAAGCCTCAATGCTCAGCATCCCAGGGAGGCTCGAACCCCATGAAACTGAACCCTATGAAACCGAATCCCACCCGCCCGCCCCTTACCGACGCCGACTTCGATTACGCCCTCAGCCCCGGCAGCGACAGTATTCTCCCTTCCTCCGGTTTCGCCGAGTCCGTCATGACCGCGATCGCGCGCGAAGCCTCCGCACCCGCGCCCATCGCCTTCCCCTGGAAGCGTGCCCTCCCCGGCTTCATCGCCGCCGCAGCCATGGCCGTCGTGCTCCTCGTTGCCGTCGTCGTCATTCTGCGCTCCACCTCTGTTGCCCCCGCCGTGGCTTCCACTGTGGACCTGCAAGCCGTATTCGCGCCCGTCCTACACCACGCCACCGCGGCCCTCTGGCTCACGGGTTCGTTGCTCCTCGCGGTCGCCTCCCTCCTGTTCTGCCGGCGGCTCATCTCGACGAACTAGCAGCGCTCGTTGTTCGCTCCTTTCTCCATTTTCCGGGGCTTTTTCTCCGGTTTTTTCTGAACGCTGTACGCTGAGCGCTGAACGCTGTCTATAATCTCTGCCAAATGCCCACCACGCACGCGGCCCCTGTCTCCTTTGTCCTCGTCGACGGTTCCAGCCGCCGCACCGTCGCCATCACCCACTCCCCGTTCTCCATCGGCCGCCTGCCGGAGAACGACCTCGTCCTCGCCCACCCTTACGTTTCACGTCGCCACGCCGAGCTGATCGTCGAGGCCGGGACCTGCTACGTCGTCGATCAGGGTAGCCGTCACGGCACCTTCATCAACGGCAAGCCCACCACCACCCGCCACACAATCGGTGCCAACGACACCGTCCACTTCGGTGCCCTCGACGGACCCAGCCTCCGCATCAGTGCGGAAGAACCCCACGATACCTCCACCATCCGCGACATCATCGACCAGATCCCCAGCGCCACCGGCAATGCCCTCGAAAAGCTGCGCTGGTTCTTCGAATCGGCCCGCAAGCTCAAAACCTCCGGCGCCGTCGACCAAATCCTCACCGCCCTCCTCGACACCACCCTCCAGCTCACCCAGGTCGAGCGCGGTTACGTCTTCCTCCGCAACGAAGCAGGCGAGATGCAGCTCGCCCTCGGCCGCGACGACAAAGGCGAAGAACTCACCGACGAGGCCACCCTCTCCCACGGCGCCATGCGCCAGGCCATCAGCACCGCCAATGAATTTATCGTGACCGACACGCTCAGCGCTGACCCGGAAACCCGCTCCGCCAGCATGGTCGCCCACAGCATCCGCTCCGTCATCTGCATCCCGCTGCGCAAACGCCGCCCCGGTGCCGCCACGGGCGACTCCGAACTCCTGGGACTCCTCTATCTCGACAGCCGTCTCAAAGCCGGCAGCCTCACCCAGATTGACGGCGACCTCCTGCGCACCATCGCCACCGACGCTGCCGCCCTCATCGATAA
>JBAVUB010000394.1:0-14455 GCA_049696575.1 Acidobacteriaceae bacterium
CGGGACGGTGAGCACACCCAGCACAGGACCGGCCGCGCCGCGGCGCTTGCGGCGCAACAGCAGCGCCAGGCACATGGCTTTGTTCAGAACGCGCGGGAAAGGGTGGGCGGGATCGATGGTGATGGGAGTGAGCAGCGGATCGACTTCGCGCTGGTAGTAGTCGGTTGCGAACTCGCGCGCGGCGGCGTTCATCTCGTCCCAGCCGAGGACGCGAATGCCGGCTTTGCGCATCGCGGGCAGCAGTTCCTGATTCCAGCAGCGGTACTGGTCGGCCACGAAGCGCTGCGTCTCGGCCTTCATGGCGTCGAGCGATTCGCGCAGGGTCGCGCCGTCGGGCGACGCTTCGTTGTATCCGTCTTCAATGCGCTGCAGGACGCCGGCCATGCGAATCTCGAAGAATTCGTCGAGATTGCTGGCGGTGATGGCGAGAAACTTAACCCGCTCCAGCAGCGGGTTGGAGGCGTCTTCGGCTTCTTCCAGCACGCGGCGGTTAAAGCTCAGCCAGGATTCGTCGCGGCTGAGGAAAAGACTCTGCGCGCGCTGTGGTTCTTTCCGCATAGGGGTGGCGGGCATCCTCGTGTCGCAAGAGGCAGTTTACCTGATTGGCTATATCACCCGCGTTCGGCAGAAAAGATGAACGGATTGCAAAAAACTGTGGGATTCGCGATTCGTGGAGTATTCATCCGGACCAGGGAGGCACTGTAATCCCAAGGGCCTCGAGCCGCGAAAAATCGGGGGCGGGATCCTGGTAGACAAAACTGATCACGCTGTCGCTGCGGAAGGGCATTTTCCTGCCCAGGATTTCGCCGGTGCGCAGACCTGCGTAAAGCAGCGGCCATGGCAAAGCAATGAGCGTAACCTCGCGGCCCTGCGCGAGCGCCAGGTTGCGCACCAGATCGCGAAAAGGCCAGGGGTGAGGATTAGCGACGGTGATCGGCTCTCCCGGGGCTCGATCGAAGCGACCAGCCGCCGCCGCAGCGACGACCTCCGCCAGAGTCTCTTCCGGCACTAGAAACTGCGGAGCCTTGCCGCTTCCGATCAGCGGAATGAATTTCTGATGCTGCACCTGTTTGCGAATCGAGCCAAAGACGCCGCCCGGGCTGTCGCCGAAGACCAGGCCGGGGCGAAGAATGATTCCGCCCAGCTCGGCGGCGACCGATTCGACCTGAAGTTTAGCTTTGCCGTAAAGGGAGCGCGCTCCGATAAAAGCGCTGATCGTGGAGATGAAGACGATGCGGCCCACGCCCGCAGCCTTCGCCATGCGCAGCATGCGGATCGACCCCTCGACGTTGACGCGCTGAATGTCCTCTGCCGTCACGGCGGAAAAATCCCATGCCGCGTGGATCAGAACGGAAACGCGCCGCTGACGCAACAGCGGGGCAACGTCCTCGGAGGAACTCAGCGACCAGGAAATATCCGCATCGCTTGCCGGCTTGCGGCAGAGGGCGACGACGCGCCCGTCCTGGGCGAGACGCTGAGCAATTCTGGACCCGACATAGCCGCTGGCGCCGGTGATGGCGCAGACCAGGTTTTCGTTCATAGCCAATTCCGGCCGCGGCGCATCACGCGTACTGCTTCAGCATAGAACCGATCCGCCAGGCGTTGGCCATAGCAGTAAGGGTAATGGTGGTGGCAGCGACAGAGGGAAACACGGTGGAATCGACGGCATGCACGCGCGCATAGCCGGCCGGCCTGCCAAAGATGTCGCTCTGGCCTGCGGAGGGATGGTTGCTCATCGGAAAACTCCCGCCGGAATGGTAGCCGCGGCCGGGCTCGCCGATTTTCAGCAGAGGCGAGAGCGGCACCGATCCCAGGGCGGTCGAGAGTGAAGCCAGTTTGCGCACGACTTTTTTCAGCGTCGGCCTGGTCTCCGAATCGACGACCCCAACCACTTCGAGCGCGTCGCCGGAGCCACGCTGCACCAGCGTCGCTTCCAGTTGCGCAGAATGGTCGGAGTGCAGATAGCCCTGGTAGAGAAAGAGGCGGCTGAGAAACGCCTCCATGGGAAAGAGCGGCCGCAGCGGACCCAGCTTTTGCTCGATGGGCGCGCGGAAGAGGTCGTTGTACGTGTAGGCCTGCAGATGGATGGTGTGCGGGCTGATCGCGTGGTCGGCAATCTCGAGGAAAAGCTGAGCCAGAGTATGCAGCCGCTCCTCGGTGACCTTGCCGGCGCCGCGACCCCGCAGCGCGGGAAGCAGAAAATACTGCGAATCATAAAGCCGAACCGGCTGATTGAAGCGATGCATCGAGCGCAACAGGATGGCGGTGGTGCTGTAGACTCCCGCGGCCAGGTAGACGCGCTCGCCACAAAACTTCGACTGCCCGGCATGAATCGTGACGCTGCCCGGAGCCTCTTCGACGGAGCGCACAACAACCGAGGGAACGTAGTGAAAATTCGGATCGCCCTTCAACGCCTCCACCGTCTGCTGGGTCGAATAAATGAGCCGATAAGGGCATCCATACATGCACAGGCCGCAGGCCACACACCCCGGTGAACCACGGTAGCCATCGGCAGCCACAGCAATGCGCGCTTTGCCGAACGAAATCCCGCTGCTGGTCAGGCGAACCTTGTGCTTTTCAAGGTCGGCGAGCATACCAGCGGCTTGACGGCTCGTCGGAAGCTCCCCCGGATCATCGCAGAAGAGCGGGAAATCCCGGTCGAGATCGTCGTGCGTGCCCGACAGCGGCATCCAGCGAAAGATGGCGCGGTAGCCATCCGCCAGATCCTGTGCGGAAATCGGCCAGCGCACCATGTCGCGTTGGTGGTAGGGCATGACGGCGGATCCCCACACCGTGCTCAGGCCTCCAACCGCATACGAAGGGCTCGCACTGGCATCGCGAAACTCGACCGGCGCAGCGCCAGGCGGAACCCGATAAGGATAGTCGGAGCCGTACGTCAGCTTGACCGGGATACCCTCAGCGCCGCTCTCCATGCCATCTCTGAGAAACTTGCCCGCTTCGCCCGCCCATTCAGAAAACGGTAGGGCCTCCAGATGGCTGATCTGCGCTTCCCTGTCCGGCTCCAGTTGCAGGCCCGCATCCAGCATCGTCACCGGAACCCCCTGCGCGAGCAAAGCCTTCGCGCACGCCACGCCGGTTGGTCCGGAACCCACTACGTAATGCATCGTGTCCTCAAGGCGGGCCGAGTCTCCGTTGGACTCGGCTTCATTGTATGGCGCTCGCTTCGCTACAATGCAGTTTTCCGGGGCCTCGCGCCCCCGCGCGTACCTTGAGCGCCAGCAAATTTTCAACCACCGCGCATTTGACGCCCATTCCCGGCTCGGCGAGGATAAGTTCAGGAACTTTCCCCGGAGGCTGCACCGATGGCAGAACCCCCTCGTTCCGGTCAGGGTAGCGAAGCAATCCTCAAAACAGAGAACGCGGCCGTGGAAATGTATCGTTTCGCCGCGATGATGCTGGGCAATGAGGCCGAAGCGCTGAGTCTGGTGGAAAACACCGTGGCCGCGGTCGACGTGGACCCCTGCGCCGATCCGTGCGCCGCCAAAGGCCTGGTCCGCGAGCGGGTTCTCGACGGCGCGCTGGAGATCATGCATCGCCAGGACCCTGCCTCGTTCACCGACCTTCCCGCAGCGGATTCCGGCGCCTGCCTCGAGGACGACGACCCCGCGCTTTCCCGCACGGAGATCTCCGAACTGGTGTCGGGCGCTGGAAGAGGAACGCTCCGCGACTGGCTCAATCGCCTCTCCCACGCGCAGCGGGCCGTTTTCGTCCAGCGCGCGGTTCTGGGCAGCAGCAATGCGGATACGGCGCGCGCCATTAACCGCTACGCTAAGCCCTCGATCTGGACAGCCGAAGCCGTCAGCAGTCTGTTCCGCCAGGCGCTTTGCTCGCTGGCTTCTTCGCTGGTCCACTCAGCGCCTGCGACCCAGCTTTAACGGCGGCGACGCCAGGTCAGCTTGGTCGCTGCGTCGTAAAATGGCTGGACGTTACTTTGCGCTGAATCTGCGAGACGCAACCCCGGCGCTTCGACTACTCTTATCGCAGGATTCTTCTGAATTTTTTGCTCGGCGTGGTGCATCCAAAGCACATACCCTGAACGGGAGACTTGAGTTTCCCCCTTTTCCTGGTCCGTAATGAGAGGTTTGTCTTCGTGCCGGAGGCAGTAGCTACCCATTTGCGATTCCTGCGCCTACAGCGGGCAGCCGTGGTGCTGGCCGTCGTGGCGTCTCTCGCCGGACCGGCGATTGCCCAGGGTCCTGGCGGCGGCTCTGTATCCGTGCCGACCGGTCCGCTCCTCGTTCCGCAGCCCCCGGTCGACAACTCGACCTACCAGAGCAGCGTGAGCGACGGCAAGCTCGCGCTCGGCGTTCTGCCGCTTTCTCTCGACGACGCGATCCAGCGCGGCCTGCGCCTGAACCTGGGAATGATTCTGACCACGCAAAACACACAATCGGTGCGAGGCGCGAAGCTGGAGCAACTGCAGTCCCTGCTACCGACCGCCAGCGCGACCGTCAAAGCCGCCGTGCAGGAAACCGATCTGCAGGCGCAAGGTCTGCGCATTCCCGGCTTCCCGGCGATCATCGGGCCTTACGGGTACTCCGACATTCGCGGTTCCCTCAGCTGGTCGCTCTTGAACCTGTCGTCGCTGCAGAATTACATGGCCCAGCGGCATAATTTCGAGGCGGCGAATCTCTCCGCGCAGGATGCGCGCGATTTGGTCGTGCTGACCGTCGGCAATGCCTATCTCACAGTGATCGCGGATGCGGCGCTGGTCCAGTCGGCGCAGGCGCAGGTGGATACGTCCAAAGTTTCGCTCGACCAGGCGGTCGGCAATCACCAGGCGGGAACAGCCCCGCTGCTCGACGAGCTGCGCGCGCGCGTCGATTACCAGACCCAGCAACAGACGCTGATCGCCGCGAAAAATTCCTATCAGAAGGACAAGATTGCGCTGGCGCGCGCCATCGGATTGCCGCTCGAACAGCAGTTCCAGCTGACCGATCAGGCGCCCTATGCGCCCTTTGATCAGATCGATCCCGACAAAGCCGTCCAGCAAGCCCTGGCAACGCGCACCGATCTCAAGGCGCTCCAGGAGCAGGTGGCTGCCGCCGAAAACGCGCGCAAGGCTGCGACCGACGAGCGGCTGCCGACCATCACTTTCACCGGCGATTACGGCGACATCGGCATCAATCCCTCGCATTCGCACGGAACCGGCGACGCCGTCGGCGCGCTCGACGTTCCGCTCTTCGAGGAAGCGAAGCTGCGCGGCGACGCGAAGCAGGCGCAATCGCAGCTGGAGCAGGAGCGAGCGCGGCTGAGCGATCTGCGCGGGCAAATTGGCGCCGATGTGCGCGACAGCATCCTCGACATTCAGGCCGCGGAGAAGCTGGTGGAAGTGGCAAAAAGCAACGTCGACCTGGCCAAAGAGGCGCTGGACGAAGCGCAGCAGCGCTACAAAGCCGGCGTTTCCGATAATCTGGCTGTCTCTCAGGCGCAGCAGACCGTTGCCCAGGCCGATCAGCAGTACGTTGCCAGTTTGTACCGGCACAACGTGGCAAAGTTATCGCTCGCCCGCGCTCTGGGTGTGGCGCAAAGCAATTACAAGGATTACGTAGGAGGAAAGTAAGCGTGGCGGAGCAGACCGAGCAGTCCAGACCAACCGAAGAGCCGGAACGCACATCGCAGCCCTCGCGCCGCCGTTTCATCATCATCGGCCTGGTGGCGGTGCTTGTCGTCGGCGCGCTCCTTTTCTGGTGGCACTCCACTTTCTACGAAGACACCGACGACGCTTCCGTCGACGGCCATCTGGTGCAGATCAGCGCCCGCATCAACGGCCACGTCGCGAAGGTCAACGTCAACGAGAACCAGTACGTCGAAGCGGGCACCGTGCTGGTGGAGATCGATCCCAGCGATTATCAAACCGTGGCCAATCAGGCGCAGGCCAATCTCGAAGCGGCCATCGCCAACTACGAGGCCATCCGCGTCAACGTGCCGGTCATTGACATCAATGCCGGCGCCAATCTGAACAACGCCAATGCGGACGTAGCAGGCGCAACCGCGGCTGTGGGCCAGTCCGAACGGCAACTGGAAGCGGCGCAGGCGCGTGTGACCGAGGCGAAGGCGAATGCAACCAAGTCGAAACTCGATCTTGACCGCTACACTCCGCTGGTGCAGAAAGACATCATCTCGAAACAGCAGTACGATGCGGCGGTGGCCGCAGCCGCTGCCAACCAGGCTGGCGTGGCGGAAGCGGAAGCGAATCTGATCGCGGCGCAGGACGCAGTCCGCATCGCGCACGATCGCCAGTTACAGGCGCAGTCATCGCAGAAATACGCGCAGACGGCTCCCCAACAGGTCGCGATTCAGAAAGCCAAAGCCGATCAGGCTGCAGGCCAGGTGGATCAGGCACGTGCAGCGCTGGCGCAGGCGCAGTTGAATCTTAGCTACACGGAGATCAAAGCGCCGTTGTCGGGCATCATCACCACCAAGAGCGTTGAACCGGGGCAGAACGTCGCCGTCGGCCAGGCCCTGATGACGCTGGTCTCGCTGGACGATGTGTGGATCACGGCCAACTTCAAGGAGACCCAGCTGGAACACATGAAGAGGGACCAGCACGTGATCATCCATGTGGACGCTCTGGGGCGCGACTTCGACGGCAAGATCACCCAGATTGGCGGCGCAACCGGTTCGGTGCTCAGCTTGTTCCCGCCGGAAAACGCGACCGGCAACTACGTGAAGGTGGTGCAGCGGATTCCGGTGCGCATCGACCTGACCGATCCGCAGCAGAACAAGGACCATCTGCTCCGGCCCGGCATGTCGGTCGAGCCGAAGGTTCGCGTGAAGTAGGGCAGCCAGTAGCCAGCGGAAAAGTTACCCCTTACCGCCCTCCGTTTGGAGTGCCGAACCTTCATGCGAGTTAGGCCGGCTGGCGGGTGGCCTTGTTCCACATCTTCCACGTTGCCCAGCCGCAGACAGCCGCTCCTGCTACAACCGCCGCGACGCCGACTCCAGCGCAGACGAGCCCGGCCACGAGGGCACGTCGCTGTTTCGACGGCTTGCGCTCGCGCACATGTTCCGGGCGCACGCCGACGCCGACCGCGTATCCCAACGCCTGGTGAATACCAGGAATTCGCTGCACAACTTTCATCTGCCACGGCGCCTCAATGGGGCCGGGATTTGCAAAAACGTAACGGATGCCCCGATGAGCGCCTAGCTGAATGGCCTGCGTGACTCGAGTGGGAAAAGCGCGACGCCTTTCGACGGCCGCCAGATCCGACTCGCGGAGATTTCCCTTCTGCAGCGGTCCCGCTAACCGGTTCGCCGCAGCGATGCTGTCCTGAATGGCGAGGTTAATCCCCACACCGCCCGCCGGAGACATGGCATGGGCCGCGTCTCCGATACACAGCAATCCAGGCCTGTGCCAGCATCGCAGCCGATTGATCTGCACCGTAAGGATTTTGATCTGGTCCCAGTCGCGCAGTTCGTTCACTCGCTCGCCCAGCCAGGGAACGATTTCACCAATGGAGACTCGAAATGCATCGATGCCCAGCGCCTGGATCTGCTCATACGAGCCTTTGGGGATGATCAGGCCTGCCTGAAAATAGTCCGAGCGATCGATGAGAATCAGGGCTTTTCCGTAATTGACGTTGCCCAGCACCTGAGCCGGGTCGTCCGGCCTGCGGCTGATGCGAAACCACAACACGTCGATGGGCACGCCATGCTCGATCACCTCGAGGCCCGCGGCCTGCCGCGTTACTGAGTGCCGCCCATCGCACCCCACCACCAGATCCGCGCGCACCTCGACCTCGTGCCCATCGTTGCGGGCCACCACGCCGGCGATGCGCTTCCCGTCGCGGAGCAGGTCAACCGCCTCATGCCTCATCAGCAGTTGAAAGGCTGGAAACTGCTTTGCATGCCCCGCCAGGAAGTTCAGGAAATCCCACTGGGGCATGAGCGCCACAAACTTGCACTGCGTGGGGACGTGGCGAAAGTCGGCCGCCTCGAAGGAGCGATTTCCGAGGACAATTCCCACCGACTCTACCTTCTGATGCGGTAACTGGAGGAACTCCTGAAGCAACCCAAGTTCCGCGAGCACTTCGAGCGTGGAGGGGTGTACGGTGTCGCCGCGAAAATCGCGGAAAAAGTCCTCGTGCTTTTCGAGCACCGTGACGTCTACACCCCTACGCGCCAGCAGATATCCGAGCATCATGCCCGCAGGTCCGCCGCCTACGACACAGCAACGTGTTTCCACAACCGTTGACGCCATGCTGGTATCCGTCCGCCTCTCTGATATTAGATGCGATCGAGCCGTATCGATGACGGGGGCGTTCCCGATGATGGGCCGGCAAACTGCAAGTTACGCTATCATGGCCGGCACGCCGGAGTCGTTACGCTACGGAGATGTTTCGGTGGGTGTGACGGTGGTTCCGTCCTGGCCAAAGTGAAACTGCAGCATCCACTTGCTGGCGACCGGGCTGCTGCCCGTCCGGGCCGGCGTGAACTTCCACTTCCGCGCCGCCTCCAGCGCGCGATTGGCGAAGTACCGGCTCGGTCCCGGCGAGTCGATGGCAGCATCGGCAACATTGCCGCTGGAGTCGACCTCGACAGCGATAAGTACTTTGATATGGCCCTCAATGGTGTCCCGGATGTGCTCGGGCACGTCGGGAATCGCCCGGTAAGCGACGGCGCCCTGCACGACGGAACCCGGGTTAGGCTGGGCTCCCTGGCCTGGAGACTGAGGCTGGGTGGCCGGAGTCTCGATCGCTGCCCGGGCCGAGGGGCGATGGTGTGAAACGATCGCCAGCGCTGCGACGATCACAGCAACAAGCAGCACCGCGCCCCCGATCATCGCTCGGGATCTCCAAACCAGGGGTCCGGGTGCCTGGCTTCTCGGTGGCCCGCTTCTCGGTGGCTGGGTTTTCGGTGGCTGGGTTGCTTTGATCCTCGCTGCCGGTTTCGGAGCCGGAGCCTCAAGAAAACTCCCGATGCCGCTCAGAGTCCAGCGGCGCCCCGGATCGGCCTGCAGACACGCCCGCGCAAGGCCGAAGAAAGGCGGAGGGATGGAGGCCGGCACGACGGGGTTTCCGTTTCTGGGCCGCTCCCCTGCCGGCGGCTGCTGGGTGAGAGCTTCGACCAGCACCATGCCCAGCGACCACACGTCCGATGCCGCGGACATTTTCCCCAGCGCGACTTCCGGCGCATCGTAGATACCTGCGGAGACCCTGACCGGCTCACCGGCGGCGTGCAGCGTGTCGGTGGAGAGCTTCAGCCGCCCATCCACCACCATAATGTTGGAGGGCTGGAGATGACCGTGCAGAAGATCGCGCTCGTGGAGCCAGGAAAGCGCGTCGACAACCGGCACGAGCATGTCGCTGGTTTCGCCGGAGGTGAGGGGACGCTCGCGAAGAATCTCGGAGAGAACCTCTTCGGCATATTCCGTAACCACATAGAGCAGATCGACGCCGTCGACGGTGCAGCGTCCTGCGTGAAAGAGACGCATCAGGGCTGGATGAGACAGGCCGCGGGCCGCTGTCCATTGAGCGACACGGGCTTCAGCATCCACCGCATTCGCCGGACTGAACTTGAGCGCGGCTCGTTTTCCCCGATCGGATTCCAGCTCGGTTAAGAAGACACTGCTCTCCGCCGTTCCGCCCAACCAACGGAGGAGAGTGAATCTTCCGTCGATGATGCGTCCGACACAATCGCTGCCGAGGAATTCCGAGCTCACGGGGGAATTCCATTCTATCGATAAGAACGGCACGAGTCGCAATGCAAATTGCACGCGGATGTGACCTCAGTGATGTCTTCCCTCCTCCATCGCGCCGCATGGCGTGGGTCTGTGCGTGAATCCTGGATTCACCACGGAGGGCACAGAGAAACGCCATGGGAAATGAAAAACCAGCCGCACCAGCGGAAGACGGGTTCGTTTTTGGATTCTTGCGGCACGGCGGCGGTACTCTTTGGATATACCGCCACCGCAGGGGAGGCATCCATGCCCATCACCAAATACGAAAACCAAACCTTCGAAAACATGGCTTTCCTGCTCGAGGAATGCTTCTTCGTCAACTGCGTTTTGAAGGAGTGCGACCTGTTTTATTCCGGCGGCGACGCCGACTGGACGAACGTTCGCTGGGAGAATTGCCGCTGGCACTTCCGGGGGCCTGCCCTGAAGACCATTCAATTGCTCCAGGTGACCGGGGCGCTTCCACGACAGCAGCCACCACCCACAGTCCTGGCGAGTAGCTCGAAGATGAACTGACCGCTGCTTTTGAGTCCCCCATAAATCCTCTCCCCCGACTCCCTGGCAAATCAGTTTCTCATGTCCCGCACGGTCTATCCCTGTTCTTCTTATCGGCTCTTTTCCTCCCAACTTCAAAATGGGACGCGACCCTCAAAAAGTTCCAAACTGAAACTCCCCACAGTCGGGCCTGCGAGCCCTCGCAGAACCGCGGGCCCAGCCTATTCGTAGCGCAGCGCAGTCGTAGGTTCGACCTGCGCCGCGCGCAGAGCGGGAATGAGGACGGCGACGGCGGCCGTGGCCAACAGCACCACCGATACACTCACGAACGTGAGCAGATCGGTGCCGCTGGTACCGTACAAAACGCTGGCGGTGAATCGTCCCAGAGCGAGCGCAATGGCCAGCCCGATGCCCAGCCCAATGGCGGTCAGGATGAGGCCCTGGCGCAGGACCATTCTGAGAACAGTGGGACGTTTCGCGCCCAGCGCCATGCGGATGCCGATCTCGCGGGTACGCCGGCGCACTGAATAACTCATGACTCCGTAAAGGCCGATGGAGGCGAGGGTCAGCCCGATCGCTCCGAAGATTCCCAGCAGCAGCGCGGAGATGCGCGGCAGAAGCAGCGACTTGTCGACGTGCTCCTGCATGGTCTCAGTATCGAAGACCGCCATATTCGGATCGAGCGCGTTGATCTGTTCGCGCACCAGGGATTCCAGCGCGCGAGGATCCACCGCGGTCTTGACGAGAATAGTGGTTCCGAAAAAGCTGGTCGCCTTTTCCGGCGCGGCATTCAGAAAAAGATACGCAGCATCGGACGGCTTTTCGCCGATGGTGCGCGATTTCGAGTTCCGCGCAACGCCGACAACCGTATACGTGGTCTTGTCCTGGCGAATCGTGTGCCCGACGGGATCCTGACCCGGAAACAAATGCGCGGCCATGGTCTCGTTGATGATGGCCGCAGACGGGCCGTCGATCTGCGCGGTGAAGTCCCGCCCGCGCAGCAGCGGAATCCCCATGGTCTGGAAATATCCGGTG
The DNA here is from genome assembly GCA_049696575.1 of Acidobacteriaceae bacterium. Classification (GTDB taxonomy): domain Bacteria; phylum Acidobacteriota; class Terriglobia; order Terriglobales; family Acidobacteriaceae; genus Palsa-343. The sequence goes on from JBAVUB010000394.1 coordinate 11,231, forward strand.
CCCACGGTGTCGACGATGGCAATCACGTGCTGTGCGGGCCGCCCCTGTGCGGCCTCTCCGTCGAAGTTGTTCATGGCCGCGCCGATGCTCAGCGGCACCACCCCGACAAAACTCACCGAGCGAACACCCGGAAGCGCCGTCACCCGCTCGCGCAGCTGCGCGAGGAATTGCACCGTCTTGTCGTGCGAGTAGTTCTGGATCTTCGGGTCCACCGACATGATCAACAGGTTACCGGGCTTGAATCCGATGTCGATGGAGGAGGCATTGCCGAGGCTGCGCAGAAAGAGCCCGGCGGTGGTCAACAGCACCAGGGAGAGCGACACCTGGACCACCACCAGCGTATTGCGCATGCGCGAACGTCCCCCGCGTCCGGCGCCGGCAGGGCCATCTTTGAGCGATCCGACGAGGTCCGGGCGCGAAGCACGCAGAGCGGGCACGAGTCCAAACAGCAAGGCGGTGATGACGGATAAGCCGAGCGTGAACAATGCCACGCGCCAGTCGACATTGAAGTCGAACGCAATCGGAAACGGCAGCGGCAGCTTGAAACTGGAGATGGCCCGCGCCGCCACAGCAGCAAGCAGAAATCCGACACCGGCCCCGGCGAGCGCAAGGATAAAACTCTCGATCAGCAGCTGGCGCACCAGCTGACGCCGCCCGGCGCCAATCGCGAGGCGAATCGCGATTTCCTTTTGCCGCCCGGTGGCGCGGGCCAACAGCAAGTTGGCGACATTGGCGCAGGCGACCAGCAGCACCAGGCCGACCACGATCATCAGCACCGCCATGAGCGTGAAGGTCGGAGTGGCGGAGCCGGCAATCAGCCCGCCCGCCGTTTGCAGCGTGATCTTTTCGTGGCTCTTGTCGTCCTTGTGCCAGGTGTCGTCGAGGCGCTTCTTGACCACGTTGAGGAGAAGAGCAGCCCGGGCGCGCGTGACTCCCGGCTGGAGCCTCGCGTCGAGCATCAGCCATTGATTATTCCGTTGGTTGATGGCGCTGCCGTCCGAGGTCAGATCCGGCATGATTTCTTCTGACACAGCAAGGGGCACCCAGAACTCCGAGGCGATGCCGTGATCGATGCCGTAAAAACCCGCCGGCGCCACCCCCACCACCGTGTAGTGCTGCCCGTTGAGCGCGACGTCTCGGTTCAGAATGTTCGGGTCCGCACCGAAGCGCCGCCGCCACAAACCGCTGCTCAGCACCACCACGTGATCGCGTGCCTTCGTGTCGTCCTCGGGAAGAATGGACCGGCCCAGCGCCATGGGCACATCGAGGGTCGAGAAGAAGTTGCCGCTGACGGACTGGCCCCAGACCCGCTCGGGCTCTCCCTTGCCGCCAATGCTCGCGGGAATGAGCGGAAAGTGCGCAGCCACGCCGCCCGCGAACACGGCGCTGGTCTGGTCGCGATAGTCGACGTAGTCGGGATAGGAGAACGAGTCGCCTTCCGAGAACATGACCATGCGGCCCGGATCCCGGACCGGCAGGACTCCCCACAACAGCCCATTGGCCACGCTGAACACAGTCGCATTGGCCCCAAACGCCAGAGCGATCGAGAGGATCACGGCAAATGCAAACCCGGGAGCCCGCAGCAACGTGCGAAGGGTGTAGCGAAGTTCCTGGACCAGATTCTCCATGCGCGGCAGCCTCGACTGGAAGAGATGAGTGTCGAGGAGACTACGCACGCGATGCGGAGAAAGTTCGCCGTGCCGATCCCTCTGCCGTCACGCCAGCCTTAGTTCTCTGCCCTGTCCAGCCCAACCCGGTGCAGCAGATCCTGGAATCGAGGATCGCCCCGCAGAAAGTCATAGGCGGGCTCAACCTTGAGCACCGTCATGGCGTTGGATCGCTGAGCGTAGGCTCGGTTCAGCCAAAAAAGCGTCTTGTCTTTGTCGCCCATTCCCGCATAGGCCCAGGAGAAAGCGTCGGGGGCCACCGGTTGCGTCCGATTCAGCTCCTCTAATTCGTCCAGCGCGTGCTGTGCCTCCGCAGCGCGGCCGGCGCGGCCCAAAGTGTACGCCAGCGACGACCAGTACGCGACCATGCCAAACTGCGTCCTGCATTTTTCTATGTCCGCCAGAGCCTCGGCAAACTCACCCTTTTCTATGTAGGAATACCGCACCATATGGCCGCGGGAGAAGTTCGGATCCATCTCCAGCACCGCGTTCAGCTTGGTTGCCGCGCGATCGTACTGGCGCGAATAGTAGAAGATCATTCCGTTGTCCGCGGCGATGATCAGCGACAGCGGATCGAGTTCGCGGGCCCGCTCGCTGGCGCGCTCCGCCTCATCGAAGCGGCCTAACCACGTCAGATCTTCCGCATACCACTGGTAAGCCGTAGCGTAATTAGGATTCAACTCGATAGCCCGCCGGTATTCCTTCTCGGCCAACGGCCAGTCCCAATCATAATTTTCCGTTATCAAAGCCAGAGAAGTGTGCGCCTCGGCGATGCCTTCATCCAGTTGCAGCGCCTTCTGCGCCGCGGCCCGCGCCCGCTCCACAAACTCCGCGGGCGGGACGCCGGAGTAAGCCGCCATCAGCACATAGCAATCCGCCAAACCCGCGTACGCCTGCGCATAACCCGGATCCTTCGCGATCGCCTGCTGAAAATAATCGATCGCCTGCCTGAACCCTTCCGTCGTCCTCCTGTTCCAGAAGTAGCGTCCCCGCAAATACAGGTCGTACGCCTCATACGAGGTGAACGACCGCGGCGTCGGCTCCGTGGCCAAAGCGAATTTGTCGCGACCGAGAGCCAGCTGAATTTCCCCGGCTATTTGCTGCGCAATCTCGCTCTGCAGAGCCAGCGTGCTTTTCAATTCCCGGTCGTAGCTCCGCGACCACAGATGGCTCTGGTCCTTCATCTGGATCAGCTGCGCCGTGATCCGCACCTTATCCGCGTCCCGCCGCACGCTGCCTTCCAGAACATACTGCACCCCCAGTTCCCTGCCGATCTGCTCCAGCGACGGCTTACCGCTCTTGTAATGCATCACCGACGTCCGCGCGATCACACCCAGATGCTGCGGATCCATCTCCCCTAGCTGCGCGATCATCTCTTCGGTCATGCCGTCGCTGAAGTACTCCTGGCCAGGATCGCCGGTTAAGTTTTCGAAGGGGAGAACCGCCAGCATCACCCGCTCAGGCGGAGCCTGCGGCCGGGCCTGCTGTTGCCGATGCCACACCGCCGCGGCCACCACCGCAATCACCACCAGGCCAGGGACCAGCAGCCACAGCCAGC
>JBAVUB010000395.1:0-9577 GCA_049696575.1 Acidobacteriaceae bacterium
CGAGTTTGAGGATCGGCTCAAGGCGGTCCTGAAAGAGATTGAGGAGTCGAATGGGCAGATCGTCCTGTTCATCGACGAGCTGCACACGCTGGTTGGCGCGGGCGCGGCGGAAGGGGCGATTGACGCATCGAACATGCTGAAACCCGCCCTGGCACGAGGCGAGCTGCGGGCCATTGGCGCGACGACGCTCAATGAATACAGGAAATACATCGAGAAAGATGCGGCCCTGGAGCGGCGCTTCCAGATCGTCTACGTGGGCGAGCCGAACGTGGAAGACACAATCGCGATTCTGCGCGGGCTGAAGGAGCGCTATGAAGCGCACCACAACGTACGCATCCGCGACTCGGCGATTGTGGCAGCGGCGACGCTGTCGCATCGGTATATTTCGGACCGGTTCCTGCCGGATAAGGCGATCGATCTGGTGGATGAGGCGGCGGCTTCGCTGGCCATTCAGATTGGGAGTGTGCCGACGGAGATCGATGAGCTGGAGCGGCAGGCGACATCACTCGAGATTGAGCGGGCGGCGTTGAAGCGCGAGAGCGATGCGAACTCGAAGGAGCGGCTGGCGCAGGTGGAGCGCGAGCTCGCAGAGATTAAGGAAAAGGCAACGGGCCTGCGGGCGCGCTGGCAGAAGGAGCGCGAGGCGATCACGCGGCTGAGCGACCTGAAAAAGCAGATCGAGACGCTGCGCTTCGAGGCCGAAGAACAGACCCGGCGAGGAAATCTGGAGCGCGCTGCGCAGATCCAGTACGGTGAATTGCCCAAGCTGGAAGCGCAGATGAAGAAACTGGATGCGGCGCAGGATGGGAAATCGGGAACGCCGCGCATGCTGAAGGAAGAGGTCGACGAGGAAGACATTGCGCGCATCGTGAGCAAGTGGACGGGGATCCCCGTGTCGCGCATGCTCGAGGGCGAGGTGCGCAAGCTGGTGCAGATGGAAGAGCGGCTGCGGGAGCGCGTGGTCGGACAGGATGCGGCATTGTCGATCGTGGCGAATGCCATCCGGCGTTCGCGCGCCGGGCTCAGCGATCCGAAGCGGCCGATTGGGTCGTTTATTTTCCTGGGTCCGACCGGCGTGGGAAAAACGGAGACGGCTCGCGCGCTGGCGGAGTTTTTGTTCGACGACGAGCAGGCCATGATCCGGCTCGACATGAGCGAGTACATGGAGAAACATGCCGTGGCACGTATGATCGGGGCGCCTCCCGGCTATGTGGGCTACGACGAAGGCGGTCAGCTGACGGAAGCCGTGCGGCGGCGGCCTTACTCCGTGATTCTGCTCGACGAAATTGAGAAGGCGCATCCGGATGTGTTCAACGTGCTGCTGCAGGTTCTGGACGACGGGCGGCTGACCGATTCGAAGGGACGGACTGTGGACTTTCGCAACACAGTGTTGATCATGACGTCGAATCTGGGGGCTGGCTTCCTGCAGGGCGAGTCGTTGAAGGATGAGACGACGTTTGCGCACGCGACCGAGAGCGTGATGAAGGTACTGCGCGAACACTTCCGTCCGGAATTTCTGAATCGCGTGGACGATGTGGTGATCTTCCGGCCGCTCGGCGAGGAGCAGCTGACGCATATCGTCGACCTGCGGTTGAAGGACCTCGAGAAACTGCTCGCGGATCGGCACATCACGATCGAGCTGACGCCGGCGGCACGGCACCAGATCTTCACGTCCGGGTACGATCGCGCGTACGGAGCGCGCCCGCTGAAGCGAGCGATCCAGCGGCTGATCCAGGACCCGCTGGCGATGAAGATCCTCGACGGCGAAGTGCTGCATGGCGATCACGTGCGCATCGACGCCCACAAGGGGAGCGGCACCCTGCATTTTGAAGTCGTGAGCCGGGCAGGGATTCCGCTTGAACACGGCGTCGCGATCGGACAGGCGTGAGGTTCATCCGGCGCTTCACGCCGGACGGACAGCGTTCAGCGTTCAACGTTCAGAAAAAAACAGGCCTGCGGAGGAGAGTCCGCGGGCCTTTTTGTTGGTGCTTCGGACAGAGGATGAGCGCGGTACGATGGGGGCGCGTCCATTTCGCGGGGGGGGTTGCCATGCGTAGCGCTGTGTTTCTCTTGCTGCTGGTTGGTTCGTTCGTGGGAGCGGGGCCGGTGTTCAGCCAGACCCCGACGGGGAATATTCCGAAAATCGTCCAGGCGGGGCTCGACGCTTACAAAACCGGCGGACCGGACGAGGCCGTGCGGGTGTGGCTGCGCGGCAGTGCCCTCGAGGGCAGCAAGGACGTGGGGAGTTACCTGACCACCCTGCATCAGACGCAGGAGTTGTATGGGAACTTCCGCGGGTACGAGCTGATCGGCATCCGCATTGTGGCGAGCACCAGCTATGTGGTCTATATGTCTCTCGATTATGATCGGGGACCCCTGTTCGCGAAGTTCACGATTTATCGCACCGGTGTCGGGTCGATTGTGACTGGCATGGTGCTGAATACGGATGAGGACGCGGTGCTTCCTCCGCCACCGCCGCTCCCGCCGCAGTAAGGACTGCAGCACCAGAAGCCGCAAGGTCGAAGCGGCTTATTCGACGATGGAGAAGGTGTATATCTTTCCGGAGCTGGCGATGTTTTTGCCTGAACCGGCTTCAACAGGCGGCAGGAAGCCGTACTCGCCGCGGACAATGCCGTCGTTCAGCGTGATCTCGTAGATGCGGGGCGCGATTTTGCGGCTGGTATATTCGACGTTGTCGCGGGTGGCGCCGCCGGAAGTGTGAGCAACACCGCCGGTGACGGAGCGGAATTCGCGATAGTCGGCGTTGAGGCGGAGTTTGAGGAGCTGGTATTCGCCGGGCGATGTGCCTTCGGGAACATCGAAGATGAACTCCGCGGGAAGCGTGAGAGGGAGGCGGCTATGGCTGCCGCCGATGTTGCCGTTGACATCTCCTTTAATGATGCCCACGCTGCCGATGTGCTTGAGTACGCCGCCAGTCTTAAAGTTGACGACCTCGGCGTCGACTTCGTTCCAGACGCCATCTTTGTTGCGGTAATAGACGCCGACCGTGTCGATACCGGGAGGAACGCCGGTGGCCGTGGAAGGAGCGGTTCCTGGAGCGGAAGTGGATACGGAGGGTGAGGGTGGGGCTCCGGCGTTGCGGGCAATGATGGCGGCGACCACTTTATCGCTGACGCCGGCCGATTTGAGGGCGATAAGTCCGTCAGTAGTCGTGTCGTAAGTGCCGGGGCTGGCATTGACGGTGGCGATGACGACCTCGTCCGAGAGGCCAGCCTTGACCATTTTGATCACGGCATCATTGTTGAGGGCTTGCTGCGCGAAAGCCAGCGCGGCACAAAGCAAGCAGAGACAGGCGAGAATCCTGCGCATGAAGGCGCCTCCGGACAGATTTCAGGGGAGCCCAACCATACTAACCGAGACGCGGGACCCAGAGACCGAAATTCTTCACGCTGTTGTTGGTTGGGGACGATGAGGGTTAAAGGCGGTTAAGCCATTCGTCCTTCCACTTAATATTGCAGCCGACGCTGGGATACTGATCGGCGCTGACGGGTTCGCCGGCGATGACGGCTTTGAGGGCGGCGCGAAGATCGCGGCCGGTGACGGGAATGTCGCTGCCAGGACGGCTGGAGTCGAGCTGGCCGCGGTAGGCGAGCTTTCCGGTCGAGTCGAAAAGGTAAAAGTCGGGCGTGCAGGCGGCGTCGTAGGCACGGGCAACTTCCTGGGTCTCGTCGTAGAGATAAGGGAAGATGAAGCCGAGTTTGAGGGCCTGCTCGGCGAGCGAGGCAGGGGCGTCGTCAGGGTAATTCTCGGCGTCGTTGCTGCTGATGGCGACGAAACCGACGCCGGAGTTGCGAAAGTCGACGGCAAGCTGGGCGAGTTGCTCCTCGACGTGCTTGACGTAGGGACAATGGCAGCAGATGAACATGACAAGCAGGCCTTTCGGGCCGGTGAGCGAGGCGGTGGTGTGGATCTCGTTGGTGCGGACATCGTTGAGCGCGAACGGCGGCGCCGGCGTGCCGAGCGCGAGCATGGCGGATTCAGTGCGGGACATGGATGAAAACCTCCGACGGCGATAGAGTAAACCTTTGTAACCCCACTCCCCCCTCCCCCCTCTGTCGGGGGTGGCGATGTGTACGCATTTGATTCCATTGGGGCGGCGTTTTTGGGGTGGCTGTTACGCATTTGATTCGACAATAGGTTGCGGGTATGTATTTTGTTTTGTGATTGCTGCGTTGTGGGTCGCGGATGGGCGACGCTTATCTATTTGCATTCAAAGTAGAAGTTGTCGATGCATTTGATTGCACAATACTTAGAGTTTAGAGTTCAGGGATTGGAGTTTTGAGAAGAAGCGCGCCACATTTGGCAGGTGGCTCAATCCCCAGAATAAAAAAGCCGCCCAATGGCGGCTTTTTCTTTTTCTACTCTATAAGATCAGAATATCACATGGAGAGAATAAACTGGCCAAAATACTTTGAGCCTATAAAGACGTAAGTAGCGTGGAATGTGGGGTAATTACTTTGGATTTTTCGACGGGGTATTGACAGATCTGTGGATAAGTCGCGGGAGGACTCACGAGCTGTGCGGAAGCCTGCTTTCCAGGCAGATTCACCACCGAGAACACAGAGTGCATGGAGAAAAAGCCTTCAAGGCGAGCGGGCGAGGGTGGCTGTCCCGTTTTGGTTTCGAACGCATTACTAAAGAGTAGCCGTCTGGCATTCCGCTGTATCGGGCGCAGGCAGCTTGAGCTTACGCTTCTTGCTATGGGGTGAACCTGGCCGGGAGGTCGGCGGAGGATGGACATGGCCCGTCAGTTTGGCACAGCGAAGCTGGGGGATGGGTGACGTCCCGTTTTGGTTTCGGAAGCAGTACTAAAGAGTGGGAGTCTGGCATTTAGTTGTATCGGGCGCAGGTAGTTTGAGCTTACGCTTCTTGCTATGGGGTGAACCTGGCCGAAGGGCGGCGCGGGGGGGCGTTCCGCCTGCACACGAAAGGCACGGGAGGGTCGGGTCGCCGGCATTGTGCCAGGAGGCCGTGAAGGCAGAGACTGGGGCGCGGGGCTGGGGCCGGGATCGTTGCGTGGCGTCGGTTTTCGTTGTGACGGCGGATACAGACATGTGTTTTTCCCGGCTTCTATAGGTCTTGTCTGTGACTCCCCAAAGAGGTCACGTAAGGAGGGTCTGATGACCTGGACAATCAGTGCGATGGGAATGCCCGGACCGGTGCGGGCCAGTTTGGCCAACCAGTTTGCGTCCGCGAAGCACAACGCGGAGGAGTTGCCGGCCGAGCGCGTCACGATCGAGGCAATCGAGAAAGCCGTGAATTCTGAGCTTGATCTTCTGATCGGGCAACTGGATCGAAAGACGGCGGTTCGGGTCGTGTCCGCCGGCTCGGTGGACGCGGGTTCAGCGCCGGGCATAGGAGGAGGCACGCGACTCTCGCTGAACATCGAATGCCTGCCGGAGTTTCTCGCTCACGGGCGGGCGGAAGAGTCGGACGAGTCGTGAGAGGGGCAGGGATTAGGGTTTAGCGGCCAGGAAAGGCAGCGTTCGGCGCCCAGGGTGCGTCACCAGGGTGCCCGGGGCTAAAGCCCACTTCGATCCAGGCTCTGGTACCCCGGCCTAAAAGGCCGGGGTTTTCTCCGTCGTGCCGCCGCGCGGCACCCATGGTTTGCAGAAGTCGAAGCCTGCGGCGAGGATGAGAGCACTGCCCCGCACGGGGTGGTAGCATGGTGCTCGTTTCTCCCCAAGGGACAAATTATGAAACGGCAAGTGGAAACGATGGCTGGGCGTGTCGTTGGGTGCCTGAGCTGTTTCTCCATCCTTATCAGCTGTCTCTCGATGGTGAGCGGGTGCGCGGTTTCTCCGCTGTCGCAGCGGGCGGCGACGTTCTCGACGGCTGCGTCGGCGACGGTGGTGAAGATGCAGAGCGCCTATCAGCTGGTGGAGACGACGTACGAAGACGCGGCGATGGCGTCGCTGGTGAATCAGTTCGACACGAAGGGGTTCGACCCGGCGAGCATCCAGCCGTTTATTCCGGCTGCGGACATGAAAGCGCGCACGGATCTGATGAGCGCGCTGCAGCAGTACGCAACGCTCCTGGCCGAGGTGAGCGGAAGTTCAGAGGTGACGGAGCTGGACAAGGAGTCCGAGGCGCTGGGGACGAATTTAGAGGAGCTGGCGAAGGCCGCGCCACTAACCGCTCTGGCGAAGAACGCGAACATGGAGAGCGGAGTGGCTTCAGCGGCGGTGGACGCGCTGGGGCGGGTGCTGATGGAGAAAAAGACGGCGAAGGAGCTGCCATCGATTCTGGAGAGCGCGCAGAAGCCGGTCGACACGATTTGCACGCTGCTGGGGCAGGATATCGGGACGCCGGAGGGGACGGGACTGCGGAACGAGCTGCGGGACAAATACGCGGAGCTGATTGCGGATCAGCGGACGTATATCAAGGCGAACGAAGACAAGATGAGTCCGGATGAGAAGCGGACGGAGATTGGGAAGCTTCCCCAACTGGTGACGGCGGAGAAGCAGGGCGATGCGACGCTGGAGCAGACGCAGAAGGCGCTCCAGCAGCTGGCCGCGACCAACGACGCGCTGACGGAGACGAAGAAGGACAAGGACGCGCCGGCGTTCCGAGCGCTGGTGTCACAGATGGTGGCGCAGGGGCAGCAGTTGGGCGCGGTGTACGCGGCGGCGAGCACGAAGAAGTAGGAGGGCGAGCAATGGCGAGCATTCCGCCGATTCCGACCACGATTCCGACGACGAAAGCTGCGGCGCAGGCACTGTTCGACAAGCTTTATGCTGCGGTCCCGATCACTCTGGGTGATTCAGAGACGGTCTCGGATGCGATTGTGGAGGTGAACGCGATTTTGACGCAGCTGAACCAGGAGGATATGGCGACGCGCACCGGGGCGATGCAGGCGGTGGCGGCGGATCTGAAGGATCCGGTCAAGAAGCTGGGGGATTTGAAGGATCAGCTGGCGCAGGTGGCGAGCCGGGTGAAGACGCTGGGGGACATTGCTAAGGATATTGATTCGGTGGTGGGCGGGTGCAAGAGCGTGTTTGGGATTTGAGCGGGGCCGGTATCCCACATCGGCACCAGCGCATCCGTGCTCGATCATCTCATATTGACAATTGTATGTACATGATCTAGCCTTGGATTCATGAAGAGGCCGGGATGCGATTTGAGTACGACGAGAAGAAGAACCGGCAAAACCTCGCCAAACACGGCATCGATTTCGAGACGGCCGAGATCGTTTTTGACGATCCGTATGCTCTGAGCCTGCCCGATGAGGCCCACGACGAGGAGGAACGCACGATCACGTTGGGGGAGATTGCTCCGGGGGTGGTCGTCTTCGTTGTTCACACTTCTTTTTCCGCAGAGGACGGCGAAGAAGTGATTCGGTTTATCTCCGCTCGCGCCGCGACCAGCAGGGAGAGGAAAAGCTATGAGGAAGCTCACAAGAGAGCAGAAGCGCCAGATCGCCAGCATCGCCGGGAAAAAGGACGCCGACATTGATTTGTCGGAGATGCCGGAAGTGGTGGACTGGAGCGGGGCGGAGATGGGGAAGTTCTACCGGCCGGCAAAGAAGCCAGTGACTATGCGTCTCGACACGGACATTGTGGAGTGGCTGAAGAGTTATGGGCGGGGTTATCAGACTCGGGTGAACCATCTTCTGCGGCACGCGATGATCAGTTCGCGGGAGGGGTCGCGGAAGGGCCGGAAGTCGGCGTGAGGAGACGGCGGAGATGCGGGTTATGGAATACCTGTTGGCCGAGGTGAGGGACGGCAGGCGTCGTGGTATCCACATCTGCCAACACCGGGCAGATGGGGGGCACCCGGGGTGTTTGGGATCCAGGGGGAGAGTGGGGGCGATCAGGCCTTTTGGCGGTGGCTCTCGGCGAATAGCGGGATGGGCCGACCCCATTCTTCGCTGAGGTCGATCCAAGTGGAGTTCATTTTCTGGATGAGGGCGAGCTTTTTGGGGCGGGACCAGCCTTTGAGCTGCTTTTCGCGGGCGATAGCCTGGCCGGGGTTGTCATAGCGCTCGTAGTAGACGAGGCGGTTGCAGTTGTAATCGGCGGTAAACCCTTGGAAGGCTTTGTTTTTGTGTTCGCTGATTCGTTGTTCGATGCGACCCGTTACCCCGATGTAGAGCGCGTGGGTGCGACTGGCGACGATGTAGACGTAGTACCAGCGTTCGCGCATGATCGGAGGGTAGGCGCACCGGGTTAATTTTCCAAATGACGGTGGTAATGCCTGAGGAACAGACACCCGCAGGTCCTTCGACTGCGCACTTGAATTGTTTGTTGCGCCCAAAATGCGGGCGCAACGAATTCGGAAGCTCCGCTCAGGATGACATTCTTCTCTTTTGACACGGTTCGTGCAGGTGCAGGCGAAAACAGCTGCATATCCAAGATCGCGCTGCACTGGCGAGAACAGGAGAACCGCAGGTCCTTCGACTGCACGCTTGAATTGTTTGTTGCGCCCAAATGCGGGCACAACGAATTCGGAAGCTCCGCTCGGGATGACATTCTTCTTTTTTGACACGGGTAGTGGTGGAACGAGCTATGGCGGGCGCGCTTCGCGCGATTCCCGGGTCTCAGAGGCGAGACCCGGGCCAACCGAAGTTATACAGCCCTAGAATAATCCGGGTTGTTTGCGGGGGATCGGTAATCCGAAGTGTTCGTAGGCCAATCTTGTGGCGACGCGGCCTCTTGGGGTGCGGTCTAAGAAGCCGATCTGGATGAGGAAGGGTTCGTAGACTTCTTCTAATGCGTCCTGTTCTTCGGCTAAGGTCGCTGCTAAAGTGCCTAAGCCGACGGGGCCTCCGTCGTATTTCTCAATAATAGTGAGGAGTAAGCGGCGGTCTAACTCGTCGAAGCCGTGGGCATCGACTTCTAACATCTTGAGTGCGTCGCAGGCGGTTTGGCGATCGATGCGGCCCTGTGCTCGGACCTGGGCGAAGTCGCGGACTCGACGCAGAAGGCGGTTGGCGATGCGCGGGGTTCCGCGGCTGCGCATGGCGATTTCGGCGGCGCCGTCCTGGTCGATTTCAATGTTCATGACATCGGCGGAGCGGGAGACGATGAAGCGGAGGTCGTCGTCGGTATAGAACTCGAGGCGGAGGAGGATGCCGAATCTGGAACGAAGAGGCGAGCTGAGCAGGCCGGGGCGGGTGGTGGCGGCGACGAAGGTGAAGGGGCGGATCTCCATGACGTGGGTGCGGGCGGCGGGGCCCTGGCCGATGATGATGTCGAGCTTGTAGTCCTCGAGGGCGGTGTAGAGTTTTTCTTCGAGCACGGGCTGGAGGCGGTGAATCTCGTCGAGGAAGAGGACCTGGCGTTCGCGGAGGTTGGTGAGGATAGCGGTGAGGTCGCCCTGAATCTGGAGGGCGGGGCCGGAGGTTTGCTGGAAGCCGACGTCGAGCTCGTTGGCGATGATGGTGGCGAGGGTGGTTTTGCCGAGGCCGGGCGGGCCGGAGAGCAGGACGTGGTCGAGGGCTTCGCCGCGGGATTTGGCGGCTTCGAGGGCAATAGCAAGCTGCTCTTTGGCTTTGGTCTGGCCGATGAATTCCTGGAGGCGGCGGGGGCGGAGCTTGAGCTCGAAGGAATTTTCG
>JBAVUB010000396.1:0-2506 GCA_049696575.1 Acidobacteriaceae bacterium
ACTACACGCTGTCAGTAACAGACTGTTTCATTGGAGAGGAGTTGCACGACGCGCCCGAGGGGACGACGCTCACGCTGGTGCGCCCGATCCTGTGCTTAAGCGTGGGAGAGATTTTTGAGAAGACGAACTACTGTTACAAGCTCATCGCTGGAGTGTTGAAGTAGCGGGTATGGAACAGGGAGCAGCAGTTTATAGTGTCGGCTATTCGAATCGCGGGATGGAGGAATTCCTCGCGCTGTTGCGGGAGAGCTCGGTCAATGCGATCGCCGACGTCCGATCCGAGCCTTACAGCAAGTCCAGACCGGAGTACGGGCAGGATTTACTGAAGAAAGCTCTTCATGCTGCCGGAATCAGTTATGCGTTTCTGGGGCGGGAACTGGGGGCGCGCACGGTCGACGAAGGATGCTATGTGGGAGGGCGGGTGCAATACGATCTGCTGGCGGCGACGCGGGCATTTCAGGAGGGTCTGGATCGAGTGGACAAGGGACGCAGCGACCACCGGATCGCATTGATGTGCGCGGAGGGCGAACCGCTCACTTGCCATCGCTGCATTTTGGTGGGCAGGCATTTGAGAGCCAGAGCGATTCCGGTGCGGCACATCCTGGAAAATGGTTTGGTCGAGGAGCATGACGTGACGGTGCAGCGCCTGGTGCAGCTTCTGCGCATTCCTGACTTATGCGCTTCGCGCCGCGACGAGGATTACCTCGCAATGGCGTACAAGATTCAGGGGGATCGGATCGCCTTTCGCAAGGAAGTTGACGAGTGCGAACAGTATGAGCTGTGGGGCCGGGAAGCCTCCTGAATGAGAATCTTTACGATCGGCTTCACGAAGAAAACGGCCGAGGAGTTCTTTACGCGGCTCTCTTCGGCGGGAGTAACGAGGCTGATTGACGTTCGGCTGAATAATGTTTCGCAGCTGGCAGGTTTCTCGAAGCGCGACGATCTGCGCTATTTTCTAAAAGCAATCTGCAACATCGATTATGTGCATCTGCCCGGGCTTGCCCCCACGCAGGAAATGCTGGACGAATACAGAAAATACAGAAAAGCGAGCCACGACTGGGAGGCTTATGCGGTTCGGTTTGTGGCGCTCATTGCGGAGAGAAACGTGGAGAGCACGGTGGATCGGGAGATGTTCAGGGACTCGTGTTTGCTGTGCAGCGAGGCGGAGGCCGATCATTGCCATCGGCGGCTGGCCGCAGAATATCTGCGCGACCGATGGGGGGATGTGGAGATCGTCCACCTTTAGTGAGGGGCGTTCGTGAAACGTTGCGCTGAGGACGTTTAGTTGACGGGGCGGCCGAAGCAGAGGACGTAGCCGTTATTGTCGGTGATCTCGAAGGCTCTGAGTCCGTCACCGGTGTTGGCCAGTTCGCGATGGATGAGGACGTTGCGGGTGAGGAACTCGGCGTAGAGGGTGTCGGGGTCGCTCGCGTTGACGTAGGCGTCCCAGCGCGCCCATTCGTGGCGGGAATGGTTGGGCTGAGGATGGATGTCAGGGGCGATGGCCTTGAACATGAGCATCACCTGGTCACGGGCGACCATGGCCCAGAAGTCGGCGTTGCTGTTTCCGTCGCCGCCGCCTTTGTGGAGGACGCTGAAGCCCAGCCGGGTCTGGTAGAAGTCCAGGGTGGCGGCGAGGTCGTCGACGATGAAAAAGGGAGCGACGGTGTTGAGCATGCGGAGGCCTTTCGGAATTTGAGTATAAAAGGTGAGCTTGCCGGGCCTGGCGCCCGGGTCTCCCTATATGTATTTAGAAGTAGTGTTGGCCAGGCGGGTTGATACTCGGAAATGCGCCCCGGGGAGATGGCCCACAATGGTTACGTTGGAGTGGCTCAGGAGGGTTGCGAGGGGCTGGTGCGGGGGCCTATACTCGGACCGTTTGGCCCGGATGCGGGCTTCTGCCTGAGCGAACCTTTTTTTGGTTTTCCGCAGGGCCCAGGAAGCATCGGCTGTGGAGAGATTCCCCAATGGCAACGGTAACACTTGAGCAGGAAATTAACCCCTGGGAAGCCCAGGCGGCTCGATTCGATTATGCGGCGCGGAAACTGAACCTGGACGAAGGATTGTGGCGGGTGCTGCGGTATCCCGCGCGGGAAGTGATCGTGCATTTTCCGGTGGCCATGGATGACGGGCGGATCGAGGTTTTCACCGGCTATCGAGTGCAGCACTCGCAGGCGCGGGGGCCGGGCAAGGGCGGAATCCGCTACGGGCCGGATGTGACGCTGGACGAGGTGCGGGCGCTGGCGAGCTGGATGACGTGGAAGTGCGCGGTGGTGAATATTCCGTTTGGCGGCGCGAAGGGCGGGGTGATCTGCGACCCGAAGAACATGTCGCAAGGCGAGCTGGAGCGGATGACGCGGCGGTACACGGCGGAGATCATCGAGTTTCTGGGGCCGGAGAAGGATGTGCCCGCGCCGGATGTGAACACCAACGAGCAGACCATGGCGTGGATCATGGACACCTACTCGATGCACATGCGGCAGACGGTGACGGCGGTGGTGACGGG
>JBAVUB010000397.1:0-2259 GCA_049696575.1 Acidobacteriaceae bacterium
GGTGCAGCCCGACAGTACTTCGCCCGCCGCCCGTCGCCTCGAACTCCGCGACGATCTCCTGCCGCCACTCCTGCGCCGGCAATCCTCGCGCCATCAGCCACCGCTCCAGATGGACGACCGCGTCTTCGCTCGCTGCCATTCTGCTCCGGCCGCCGGCCTTCAGCTTCCATCGCACCCCCACAATGTGCGTCGGGCCGCCGCCATCACGCGCCCGCGCAATCGATTCGTGTGCCACCCGGTACATCGCCACCACATCCTGCGTGTCCACCGGTATCGTCGGAACCTCGCTCGCCGGCGGCGCATTCTTTCCGCTCTTGCGCGGCGAAGCCCGCTCGGGCTCCGCTCTCAGTCCGTCTTCGACAAACAGCACCGGCAGCCTCGCTGCGCTGGCCATCGCGCGCGCCTCCCGCAGGATTCCTCTGGCCTGCACGCCGCTTGAAAAAACCACGCTGATCCGGCCCGTCTTCCGCATGCGATCCCCAACCGCCTGGCACAGCGTCTCGATCACGCGCTCCTCAAAGCTGCGCCTCTCCATCCGGAACGGCGCAACCCCCGCGAGGATCTCCGCAATCGACGCGATCGATTCCGCCACCAAACCATCGTCCTCGCGCAAATCCGCCGCAACACCGGCCAGCACCGCCTCGCGCCCGCGCAGCCAGTTCAGCCCGCGCCCGTCGCCGTTGGTGCGTTTCCCCACCATCTGCAGCTTCAACGCAAGCTCGTATAGTTGGCGGAATTTCGCGTCGTTGATCAGCGAATGCCCATTCTTGCCGTTCGCCGCGGCAGACACAACCCGGTTCCTCGCTTCACTTGCCATCGGTTCCTGTGTTGTTCGTTGTTCAACCGCTGAATTCGGGGGTGGTGGCCTTCGCTCCTCGCAGGCGCCAGATCTCCAGCACGTTGGTCGTACCGCATATGCGCCGCATCAAGCAGAACCGGCTCTGCAAAAATTGTAGCGCAGCTTCGCTTCTCGTTCCTGTCGTTACCGCCGCGCGTTTTCGTCCTCCGCGCTCGCTCGGATTTCAACAGTTTTGTGCATAACCCTGTGCATTTCCGGTTCCCATCGTCGCGCCGCGCAGAAACGATGGCCACTTTAGCACTCTGCACTCGCAGCGATGCACTCTAAAACCCCCGCGTGATGTGATTTCCATCGCCATCCTCGCCCTGGTTTTTCTGAACGCTGAACGCTGCTCTTACGTCGAGTACTCCGCGTTGATCCGCACATACTCCGCTGTCAGATCGCTCGTCCAGAATCGGCACCGTCCCTCGCCCACGCCCAGCGCGATGCGAATCGAATACTCCCGCTGTTCCAGATACGCGTGCGCCGCTTCCTCGTCATAGTCCCTCGCGCGCCCGCCATCCACGCAAATCGGCAGCTCGCCAAACCAGATCGCAATCTTCTCCGCATCAATCGCCACACTCGAGTAGCCCACCGCCGCCATCAGCCGTCCCCAGTTTGGATCGGCCCCCGCCCAAGCCGTCTTCACCAGCATCGAATGCGCGATCGACTTCGCCACCGTCAGCGCATCCGCATCGCTCGGCGCGCCCTCAATCACCAACTCCACCACGTGCGTCACGCCCTCGCCATCCGCGATGATCTGTTTCGCCAGCGACATGCATACCGACGTCAGCGCTCCGGCAAATTTTTCGTCTTTCTCACCAATCTCCACCCCCGAAGCGCCGGACGCCAGCAGCAGCACGGTGTCGTTCGTCGACGTGTCCCCGTCAATCGAGATCCGGTTGAAGCTCACCTCCACCGCTTCCCGCAGAAACCCATCCAGCGCAGCCGGCTCGACCGCCGCATCCGTAAACAGGTACACCAGCATCGTCGCGTGTAGCCCCGGAACCGCCGGCTCCATCCGCGGATGAATCATCCCCGCGCCCTTGCACACCCCCGCAACCCGTACCGTCTTTCCGTCCCCTTCAAATCGAGCGTGCGCCACCTTCGCTCGCGTGTCCGTTGTCAGAATCGCCTCCGCGAATCGTGAGAACCCTTCAGCATCCGCGGCCAGCTCGTGCTTCACTGCAGGCAGCGCCGCCACCACCTTTTCCCAGGGAAGCGGCACCCCAATAATCCCCGTCGACGATGGAAACACCTCATGTCCCTCGCACTCCAGCGTCTCCGCCGCCGCCCTGCACACCTGCTCGCACGCTGTAATCCCCACCCCGCCCGTCGCGCAGTTCGCGTTTCCGGCATTCACCGCGACCACCCGCACCCGTCCGTGGCTCCGCTCCAGATGCCGGCGCCCCACCGTGATC
>JBAVUB010000398.1:0-1607 GCA_049696575.1 Acidobacteriaceae bacterium
CTCCCAACACCGGTCGTCGCCGTCGACGTGCCTTCCGGTTGGGACGCCGACTCGCGCGCATTCTCCGCCGAAGGCGCCTTCCGCGCCAATGCCGTCGTCACCTTCACCGCGCCGAAGCTGGCCCACATGTTCGGCAATCTCACCGGCATCGCCAGCGGTCCCATCGTCGTCGCGCCCATCGGATCGCCCGACGAAGCGATCCAGTCCGCAACCAATCTCACGTGGGCTGGCTCGTCGAAATCCCTCACCGAGCAGCCGCGCACGCCCGACTCCAACAAAGGTCTCTACGGCCACGTGCTCGTCGTCGCTGGCGGACGCGGAAAATCCGGTGCCCCTGCGATGGCCTCGCTGGCCGCTTTGCGCGCTGGCGCAGGACTCGTGACCGCTGCTGTCCCGCAGTCGATTCTGCCCTCCGTTGCTGCCATCACGCCCGAGCTGATGACGCACCCGCTCGACGAAGACCCGAACGGCGCCATCGCCGGATCCAATCTCGACGAGTATCGCCTGCACCGGCTCACCGAGCGCGCCACCGTGATCGCCGTTGGTCCAGGCATGGGCACCGAACCGGAAGCGTTCGTGCTCGGGCTGATCGCCCGCACCACGCTGCCGCTGGTCATCGACGCCGATGCGCTCAACATCATGGCCCAGCATCCCGACAAGATCGATGGCCGCGGCCGCGCCATCGTGCTGACGCCGCATCCTGGCGAAATGGCGCGCCTGGCCGGCATCACCACGAAGGAAGTGCAGGCCAGGCGCGAACTGCTGGCACAAGAGTTCGCAACTCAGCATAATGTGACAGTCGTGTTAAAAGGTTGGCGCACGCTCATCGCGCATCCTGACGGCCGCATCGCAGTCAACACGACCGGCAATCCTGGCATGGCTAAAGGCGGCAGCGGCGACATTCTCACCGGCATTGTCGCGGCCCTGCTGGCCCAGTTCCCCGATCACCCCGCCGAAGCCGTGGAGGCGGCTGTCTACCTGCACGGGCTGGCTGCGGACTTCGCGCTGCGCGAGCAGGACGAGCACACCCTGCTGGCCACCGACACGATCGGTCATCTTTTTCGCGCTTTTCACTTTCGCTCACGGGATGAAGCAGGTTATGTTTGGTTGGAGGGATTG
This sequence comes from Acidobacteriaceae bacterium, assembly GCA_049696575.1. Taxonomy (GTDB): domain Bacteria; phylum Acidobacteriota; class Terriglobia; order Terriglobales; family Acidobacteriaceae; genus Palsa-343. Next base: position 1,120 of record JBAVUB010000398.1, read on the forward strand.
CCTTCCTCCGCAGCGAGGCCGAGATGACGCAGACGGCGGACCTGAAAATCCATCAGTTCGAAAGCCACAGCGGCAAGGAAACCATCGCTGTCGGGCACCGCATTGCGGAGCTGCTCACGCCTCCGAAATTTCTGATCCTGCGCGGCGACCTCGGCGCCGGCAAGACGACGTTGGTGAAGGGCATCGCGGAGGCGCTCGACGCCGCCGATCCCGACGAAGTGACCAGCCCTACCTTCACGCTGATTCACGAATACGAAGGCACGCGCACCGTGAACGGGCACAAGGAACCGGTGATGCTCTATCACCTGGACCTGTACCGCATCCAGAACGAGCGCCAGCTCGATTCCCTCGGTCTCGATGAACTGATCGGGCCAGCAAGCATCGTTCTGGTGGAGTGGGGCGAGAAATTTCCCAGCGTGGTGAAGCGCAGCCAGGGGGAGATTGAGATGCGCACCACGGGCGGCGATTCGCGGAGCATTACGCTTTCG
>JBAVUB010000399.1:0-2623 GCA_049696575.1 Acidobacteriaceae bacterium
GGTCCAGGAATATTCACGGGAAGGCGCCCAGCAGCTTGGCCCGGCCGCCATTCGCCTCGCGAACGCCGAAGGCCTGAAGGCCCACGCGGACGCGATCCGCGCGCGAGGCGCCCGTGACTGACGTCAAGCTTCAGGGTCCACAGCCCTCCGCCGCCGTTCGCCGCATGAAGGAGTACCACCCGCCTCTGGGCGACCGCAGCGGCCTCCGCCTCGACTTCAACGAGAACACTTTCGCCTGCTCGCCGCGCGTGCTCGAAGTCCTGGGCCGCATCTCCCGCGGCGATCTCACCCGCTATCCCGAGCGCGAGCCGGTGGAACGCGTGGTTGCCGAACACCTGGGTGTCAAGCCACAGCAACTGTTACTGACGAATGGCGTGGACGAGGCAATTCACCTGCTATGCCAGACGTATCTTGATGCCGGTACCGAAGTCCTGCTCCCGGTTCCGACTTACACCATGTACGAGGTCTACGCGTCGGGAACACCGGCGCAGGTCATTCACGTCCCCGCAGAAGACGGCTTCCGCTTTCCCGTCGCAAGGTTGCTCAGTGCCATCACCCCGGCGACGCGCCTCATCGCCATCGCGAATCCCAACAGTCCGACCGGCCAGGCAGCCAGTCGAGAAGATTTGCTGCGCATCATCGAAGCCGCTCCACACGCTGCGGTGCTGGTGGACGAGGCGTACTTCCATTTCTTCGGCGAGAGCGTCATCGACCTCGTCGGGCACAGGCCAAATGTAATCGTCGCACGCACATTTTCGAAAGCCTACGGTCTTGCGGGCCTGCGCCTTGGGGTTTTGGCTGCCGCCGAAGAGCAGATGCGCTGGATCCGGCGAGCTGTCTCTCCCTATAGCGTCAATTCCGTGGCGCTCGCCTGCCTCACTGCCGCGCTGGGCGACGAAGAATACCTGCGCTGGTACACGAGTGCGGTCCTGGCGTCCCGGCCCGTCTTCGAAACCGCATTGCAGCGGCTGGGCGTCGCCTACTGGCCGTCGCAGGCGAACTTCGTTCTGGTGAAGATCGGTCCAAAACATCGTGCATTCGTTGAGGCCATGCGGACGCACGGCGTTCTGGTGCGCGACCGCTCGGCCGATCCCGGGTGCGACGGCTGTGTGCGCATCACCCTTGGAACGCGAGAGCAAACGGAGCAGGGTATCGCCGCGCTCGAAGAGTCGCTCGCTGCAATCGGATGGTCCCAATGACAAAGAAACGCAACGCAACGATCGACCGCAAAACTGCGGAAACCGAGATTCACCTCAAGCTGACCATTGAAGGCTCGGGGCGCTACCGCATCTCCACCGGGATCCGCTTCTTCGATCACATGCTGGAGCTCTTCGCGCGCCACGGAGCCTTCGATCTCGACCTGCGCTGCAAGGGCGATCTCGATGTCGACCAGCACCACACCGTCGAAGACGTTGGGATTGCACTGGGCGAGGCGTTCGACAAGGCGCTCGGCGATAAGCGCGGCATCCTGCGTGCGGGGTATTTCCTGATGACCATGGATGAGACCCTCGGCCTCGCTGCTATCGATCTTAGCGGCCGGGCCTCGCACGTGGTCGAGACCAAGGTCAGGACCCGCCTCGTCGGCGATCTGCAGGCGGAGCTGGTGGAGGATTTCTTCGAAGGATTTGCGCGCGGGGCGCGGGCCAACGTCCATGTGAAAACAATGTATGGACGCTCGAACCACCACAAGATCGAAGCGCTCTTCAAGGCCTTTGCTCGCGCTCTGCGCTTCGCCTGCTCGTGCGATCCGCAACTGAAGAAAATGCTGCCGAGCACGAAGGGGTTGCTGTGATCGCGGTCGTCGATTACAAGGCGGGAAACCTGACCTCCGTCATGAAGGCTTTTCACGCTGCAGGTGCAGAGGCCGAGCTGACGGACGATCCCGCTGTTGTCCGGTCCGCCGAAAAGATCGTTCTGCCGGGTGTGGGTCACTTTGCAGCAACGCGATTCCTTGAGGAGCGAGGGCTGAAGGCCGCCATCCAGGAAAGAATCGGCGCGGGCGTGCCCTTCCTCGGCATTTGCGTTGGGCTGCAATGGCTCTTTGCGGGCAGCACAGAAGCCCCCGGCTGCGCTGGCCTTGCCGCATTCCCTGAAGTCTGTGACCGTTTTGCTCCAGGGAAGAAAATCCCGCACGTGGGATGGAATTCGCTCTCCGTTCGTCCCGAATCCAGGCTTTTCGCGGGTATTCCGGACGGAAGTTTTGTCTATTTCACCCATTCGTATCGAGCTCCGGTCATAAATACCACCGTCGCGGTTACAGAATATGGCGAGCCGTTCAGCGCGGCCGTCGAATCAGGCAATGTGATGGGGGTACAGTTCCACCCGGAAAAATCAGGCGAAACCGGGCTACAGGTTCTTCGCAATTTTCTGGAGTGGCGCCCGTGCTGACCCGGCGGATCATCGCGTGCCTCGACGTGAACGCCGGCCGCGTGGTCAAAGGCGTGCAGTTCGTCGACCTCGTCGATGCCGGGGACCCTGCGGAGCTTGCCGCTCGCCATGCTGCCGCGGGCGCCGACGAAATCGTCTTCCTCGACATTACGGCCACTCACGAAGCTCGAGGCACGCTTCTCGACACGGTCCGGCGTGCGGCTCAGCGGCTCTTTGTCCCGTTCACGGTTGGGGG
>JBAVUB010000400.1:0-6555 GCA_049696575.1 Acidobacteriaceae bacterium
ATCTCCGGCGCCGACCCCTATCGCTCCGAATCGGTCAGTGAAATCGTGCGCGCCCGCCTGAAACGCCGTTATGGCCGTTAGACCGGATGCCTTAGCCGACACCGGCGCAATCCTCGCCGTCATCGACCGCGACGACCGCTGGCATCACCTCTGCTCCGATACCCTCCATCAACTCCGCTTCCCGCTCCTTACATCCGAAGCTGTCCTCACCGAGCTGTTTCACCTCTTCGCGAAGAGATCCAGGGAAACCGAATCCGCCTGGACCTTCCTCCACTCCGGAGCCATCACCCTCGCCACCATCGCCGACGATGAACTGCCTCGCCTCCACGAACTCATGCACCGCTACTCCGACCATCCCATGGATTTTGCCGACGCAACCCTCGTCTACCTGGCCGAACGCGAATCCCTCTCCACCATCTTCACCGTCGACCACGCCGATTTCTCCACCTACCGCATCGCGGGCCGACGCAGGTTCCGCGTCCTCCCCCTCGACCGCCCAAAACGATAGCCCGCCCTGTTTCTGTTTTTGTCATCCTGAGCGCAGCGAAGGACCTCGCGTTTTCTTTCTCAGCCACAAATCCGGGTGCCCCATAGCCTGGCCTGAGCGAGTGGAGCGAGTCGAACGGCTCTCGATTTTGAGACGTGGGATCGCGCGCTCCCGGCTCCCGGCTGAACCCTGTACGCTGATCGCTGAACGCTGTGTCCTTGTTCCTCCACTTCGCCGAGCTCTGCGACGCCCTCGCCGCCACCACCAAAAAACTCGAAAAACGCGCCTTCATCGCCGACTACCTCCGCACCCTCCCCATCCCCGACGCAGGCCGCGCCGCCCTCTGGCTCTCCGGCACCCCCTTCCCCGAAACGGATCCCCGCGTCCTGAACATCGGCGGCAGCCTCCTCAGCAAAGCCGTCGCCGAGCTCTCCGGCGCAACCCACCCCAACCTCTCCGCCGCCTACCGCCGCCACGGCGACTTCGGATCCGCCGCCGCCGACCTCCTCTACGGCCGCGCCCCTACTACCGCCTCCATCACCCTCGCCGAAGTCGAAACTTCCCTCGCCGCCATCGCCGAAGCCCGCGGCCCCGCGCCCAAACTCCACCTCCTCCTCGATCTCCTCCGCCGCGCCACTCCCGACGAAGCGAAGTACCTCATCAAGCTCGCCACCGGCGACATGCGCACCGGCGTCAAACAATCCCTCGTCGAAGAAGCCATCGCCGAAGCCTGGCCCCCTCCGGCGACAAACAGATCTGTCCCGGCCACGGCTACAAAGAGTCCGCCCGCAACAGCGTCCGCCTCGCCGGCAGCCGTCCGTCGTGCATCGATGCTCCTCGGCTCTCTCCCTGAAGTCGTCGCCCTCGCCGCCGCCGGTCAACTCGACCAGGCCCGCATGAAGCTCTTCCACCCCATCGGCTTCATGCTCGCCAGCCCCGTCCAGTCCACCGCCGATGCCATCGCCCGCTTCACCGAAGAAATCGCCGAGGAAAAAGCAGCCCAGGAAGAAATCGCCGAGGAAGAAGCTGCCGAGGAAAAAACGGAGCAAAAAGCAAATGTCATCCTGAGCGAAGCGAAAGCCTGCCCTGAGCGAAGGGCGCGGAAGCGACCGAAGTCGAACGGGGACCTCGCGTTTTCTTCCCCTCTCCGCGCCGCGCAACTCGAAGACAAATTCGACGGCATCCGCGCCCAACTCCACGTCGACGGCACCCGCACAGCCCTCTACTCCCGCAATCGCGACGACCTCAGCCAATCCTTCCCCGACCTCGTCGAAGCCTTCACCACCATCGCCGAACCCGCCATCCTCGACGGCGAAATCCTCGCCTGGAACCCCGCCACCCAGCGCGCCCTCTCCTTCTCCACCCTCGCCCAGCGCCTCGGCCGCAAACGTGTCCCTCCCGAAATGCTCCGCGACATCCCCGCCGTCCTCGTCGTCTTCGATATCCTCTACCGCAACGATCAGCTCCTCCTCAACGAACCCCTCACCGAGCGCCGCCGCCAGCTCGAAGACTTCGCCGCTCGCTGGTCCCCGGCAACCACCTCAACCCAATCCCGCGGTCAGTCCCACCTCTTCGACGCACAACAAGAGCCCACTTTCCCCCGCCTCATCCTCGCCAACGCTACGCATCTCGACTCCACAAACCAGCTTGACCAGGCCTACCTCGACGCCCGCACCCGCGGCAACGAAGGCGTCATGATCAAGTCCCTCGCCTCGACTTACCAACCCGGCCGCCGAGGCCTCGCCTGGCTTAAGCTCAAGCGCGAACTCGCAACCTTAGATGTAGTCGTCACCGGCGTCGAGTACGGCAACGGCCGCCGCGCCCACGTCCTCAGTGACTACACATTCGCCATCCGCGACCCCGATGATCCCGACCAGCCGCTGAAAAACGTCGGCAAAGCTTACTCCGGCCTCACCGACCAGGAAATCGCCGCCATGACCGCCTTCTTCAAAGCCCACACCCTCGTCGACAACGGCCACTTCCGCACCGTCGAACCCGCCATCGTTCTCGAAGTCGCCTTCAACAACGTCATGCGCTCCCCGCGCCACGCCAGCGGCTTCGCCCTCCGCTTCCCAAGAATCCTCCGCATCCGCACCGACAAGCCCGTCGCCGAAATCGACACCCTCGCCCGCGTCGAAGAAATCTACAACTCCCAACCCGACAAACCCATCGACACAGAGTTGTCATCCTAAGCGCAGCGAAGGACCTTGCGGTTGCTTTTGTCTGTCACCTGAGCACAGCCGCGTGCCCCATAACCCGCTGTCCCCTGCACCCTGTACCCTGTTCCCTGAATCCAATCCACCGAGGAGAATCCATGCCCACCACCACCACCGCCGCTCCCAATGCAGCCTCTGCCGGAACCGTCAACCTCGGCGACCTCACCGTCAACCGCCTCGGCTTCGGAGCCATGCGCATCACCGGCCCCGGTATCTGGGGTCCCCCCAAAGACCACGACGCCTCCATCAAAACCCTCCGCCGCGCCGTCGACCTCGGCGTCAACTTCATTGACACCGCCGACTCCTACGGCCCCAACGTCAGCGAAGAACTCATCGCCGAAGCCCTCCACCCCTACCCCAAAGGCCTCGTCATCGCCACCAAGGGCGGATGGGAGCGCGTCGGCCCCGGCCAGTGGGTCCACAACGCCAGTCCCAAACATCTTGAAGAAGCCGTTAATGGCAGTCTCCGCCGCCTCAAACTCGACCGCATCGACGTCTACCAGCTCCACATCCCCGACCCCACCGTCTCCTTCGACGCCTCCATGCAGACGCTGGAAAAACTCCGCCAGCTGGGCAAGATTCGCCACATCGCGCTCTCCAATGTCACCCTCGAACACCTCGAGCGCGCCCGCAAAATTACCCCCATCGTCTCCGTCCAGAATCGCTACAGCTTCGCCGACCGCGAGTGGGATTTCCTCCTCGACCACTGCGAGCAGAACGGCATCGCCTTCATCCCCTGGGCCCCCCTCGGCCAGGTCCGCGAAGCCCACGACCTCCTCGACACCATCGCCAAGGACCTCGACGCCTCGCCCCTCCAGGTCGCTCTCGCCTGGCTCCTCCGCCGCTCCGCCGTCATGCTCCCCATCCCCGGCACTTCGTCGGCAAAGCACCTCGAGGAAAACGTCGCCGCCGCCAGCCTCAAACTCCCCGAGCCGGCCTTCAAACAACTCAGCGCCGTCACTCCACCCCCAGCCAGCCTTCGCTAACCATTCGCGGCGAGGAGGATCATTCCTCCTCGCTAAGGATCCAGCGCTCGGGCTGCACGCTCTTGTGGAGGACGCGCGCGATCAGGACATCGCCCTCTTCCACCAGGAAGAAAACCACATGGCTCCCCTGTTCAATCCTGCGCAGCCCCGGCAGAATCCGAGGGCAGGCGCGGCCGATCAGAGGAGAATCGGCAACTCGCTTGCAGCACCCCGCTAACTGCGCAAGATAACGCGCGGCCTGCGCCTCACCCCATTGGCGGAGTGAGTATTCCGCGATCCCCAGCATGTCCGCCTCAGCTTGCCGCGAGATTCGGAGCTTGCGCCGCTTCATTCTTCGACTTTCGGAAGATTAAGCTTCTTCCGAATTCTGGCAAAGACATTGCCCGTCGCAATGCCGCTCGCCAGACCTCCCTTGATGGCTTCCCGTAGCCCCGCCAGCTTTGCCTCGTATTCCTGTTCCTCACGCTCCAGCGTCCGCAGCGCCGCACGGATCACCTCGCTGGCATTCTCATAACGACCACTCTTGATCCGTGAGTGCACGAAGTGATCGAGCTCATTCGTCAGGCTTACGTTACGCGTCGGCATATCGCGCTCCAGAAAGGAAAATGCTCCACCAATCTTGACCATAGCGCAGTTGGCAAACTTTGCCAACCCAATCCCCCGCGACAATCCTCCCCCCAACCGTGCTACCCTAACGGGTTTCCGCATCTCCACTGCGAGCCCAAATGACCGCCACCGCCCAAACCGCCCCCGCCCTCGACCACCCCACCTTCCCCTTCACCCTCACCGAAGACCAGGAAGCCCTCCGCCGCGAGATCCGCGACTTCGCCGCCCGCGAAATCGCCCCCAACGTTCTCCGCTGGGACGAGGCCTCCGAGTTCCCCCACGACGTCGTCCGCCAGCTCGGCCAAATGGGCCTCCTCGGCGTCATCTTCCCCCCCGAATACGGCGGCGCCGGCCTCGGCTACACCGACTACATGCTCGCCATCGAAGAACTCTCCGCCGTCGATGGCTCCATCGGAATCATCGTCGCCGCCCATAATTCGCTCTGCACGAATCACATCTTCCTCGCCGGCTCTGAAGCTCAAAAGAAGAAGTACGTCTCGAAACTCGCCACCGGCGAACACCTCGGCGCGTGGGGACTCACCGAGCCCGGCTCCGGCTCTGACGCCTCGGCCGCCCGCACCACCGCCGTCCGCCGCGGCGATCAATGGGTGCTGAACGGAAACAAAACCTTCATCACCAACGGCCACTACGCCGACGTATCTGTCATCATCGCTGTTACCAATAAGCAGGAAGGCACCCACGGCCTCTCCGCCTTCATCGTTGAAAAAGGAACCCCCGGCTTCCGCCCCGGCAAAAAAGAAAATAAGCTCGGCCTCCGCGCGTCGGACACCTCCGAGCTCATCTTTGAAGACTGTGCCATCCCCGCTGAAAATCTTCTGGGCAAAGAAGGCGAAGGCTTTATCGACGCCATGCGCACCCTCGACGGCGGCCGCATCTCCATCGCCGCCCTGTCTCTGGGGATTGGAAGAGGTGCCCTCGACGCCTCCGTCCACTACGTCAAGCAGCGTAAACAATTCGGCAAAGCCATCGCCGAATTCCAGGGCATTCAATGGAAGCTCGCCGACATGGCCACCGAGCTCGACGCCGCACGGCTCCTCACCCTCCGTGCCGCCGTCCTCAAAGACGCAGGCAAGCGCGTCACCCAGGAATCCGCCATGGCCAAGCTCTACGCGTCCGAAGTCGCCGTCAAAATCTGCAACGAAGCCGTCCAGCTCCACGGCGGCTACGGCTTCATCAAGGATTACCCCGTCGAAAAGTTCTACCGCGACGTCAAACTCTGTACCATCGGCGAAGGCACCAGCGAAATCCAGCGCATGGTCATCGGCAGAGAAATATTAAAGGTCCATCCTTCCAGGGGCTGACGGCTCGCGAGAGAGAGGTGGCAGTGCCATCCAGCATCTGGCAGAATGAGCGAACAGAGAATGGCGACATTGGATACCCAAGTCAAAGTTCGCTTAACCGAAGCAGCCCATCTGCTGGAGAAGCTAAGAATCATCAAAGCCTTTAGCCCTAGCGGGAGAATTAATGGTCCAAATTGCTACAACTATGGCCATCGGGACCCGGCGTCCGGGATTTGGTGGTGGTATGTTTCAGAGCTCGTCGACATCGCTAGAAAAAGGAGTACAGCCTCGCCGGAAACCATCGCGTCAGTCACCGGTCAGGGCCGATCCGCCTCCGAGGGGCGCAAGATGGACGGCGTACGAACTGTCCCTCCTCCGGTCCCGAAAAGCGCCAACGCTTCGCGCGCTGAGATGGAGAAGAAATTCGGCGACTTGTTTCGCGGGCTGGAGTCACTGCTTCGAACTACCGTGAGCGGCGATGCCAGGGAAACTTTCGGGCAGCTTATCGGCAAAGCTGAAAGACAGCAGCTTTACTCGTACCATCAATTAGCGGAACTGAGCGCCATTAAAGCCGTCCGGAACTCTCTGTACCACTCGGGGCGCGGGGACGTTGACGATGGCGCACTTGCTCGAGCAATCGAGTCGATAACCGCGTGGATTCGCGCCCTCACAACAACGAAAACAAACTCACGATCTGCGCGCATGAAAATCGGCGAGCTTGAATTCGAGTACGTCTGCGAAATTGAACCGGACCGCAACGAGGAAAACTTGGTAAGGCAGGTCATGCCGCACGATCGAGACCAGGCTGCCCTAAACACGCCCCTCAACAAGTACGGTACGGGGCCGTTTTGCAGATTTAGGATTCCGGCGAAGCTAGAGGAGAGCGGAGTCTACGCGCTCACAACGGGAAAGAACGTGTTGTACTTGGGCGAATGCGTTGGTCTCTCGGCTAGATTCAA
>JBAVUB010000401.1:0-3987 GCA_049696575.1 Acidobacteriaceae bacterium
CGTTGGAGCCGTTCGCTCCCTACTGGCATGTCCTTGGCAACCATGAATCGTTGATCGATGATCAACTGACGGCTTGATAAGAACGGAGACCTCGAACATGAAGCCTGATGAACCCAGCCGCACAGCCCTGATGATCGCCCGACAACGAGCTGCACATCAGCTGCTCGATCATGGCTCAATCCTCTATGACCAATTTGCCATGAAGATTCTGCGTGAAGACGAAAAGGACGTGCTTCAATTTGCGAACGAACACCCCTTGGCCAGCATCGGACGTCTGTTCACCGCCGCGCGAAGCCGGATTGCGGAAGATGCTTTGTCAGGGGCTGTCGAAAGAGGGGTTCGGCAGATCGTCATCCTTGGCGCCGGACTCGACACTTTCGCTCTCCGGAATCCCCATGGCGCACTCGAGATTCGCATCTATGAGGTGGACCACCCCGCGACCCAGGCATGGAAACGCGAGCGCCTGGCGGAAGCTCAAATCGCACTTCCGCCGTGGCTGATTCTCGTGCCCGTCGATTTCGAGCGGGAGGATGTGGGAGAGAAGCTCGCCGCCGCAGGCTTTCGGCAGAGGTCGCCCGCATTTTTCACCTGGCTCGGAGTTGTGCCTTATCTGACCGAGGATGCGATCGGCCTCACTCTGGACTATGTGTCGTCCATCCAGAACTCGGAAGTGGTGTTCGACTACATGGAACCTGCCGAGGCATTCTCAGAAGAGTTAAGGCAAATAGAAAAAGAGCGGACCGAACAGCTGAAGAAAATGGGCGAACGTTCGATGAGCCGTTTCGAGCCGGCCGCCATGGCGGCGATTCTTCGTTCGCACGGATTTAGCGCCATCGAAGACATCGGTTTCGAGGAGATCGTGTCGCGGTTCGGCCGCGCCGTTCAGGGACTCGCGCCCGGACACGCTGGCGTTCATGTTGTCCACGCCAGGCACTAAGGTTTGGGGAACATCGAAAAGACGGGATTGATCTTCCTCCGTATATGCAGTATTGTATATACACAATGCGATTCAGCTGGGACGAAGCGAAGAATCGCGCCAACCGCCGCAAACATGGCGTCAGCTTTGAAACAGCCGTTCGCGTGTTTCTCGATCCTCTGCACCTCACGAAAGAAGATCGCGTTCGAGACGGCGAGCTGCGCTGGCACACGATTGGGAGGGTGGACGACGCGCTGCTCCTGATCGTCGCCTACACGGTGGTCGACGAGGATGAAGAATGGCTGCATGTGATTTCCGCGCGAAAGACGACGCGAAGGGAGCGCACCGAGTATGAGGAAGCAAGCGAAATCTAAGGTCGCCTACGAACTGAAACCAGGCCAGCTCCTCACCGCCCGGCAGCGGCGAGAGGTTGAGGCGCTGGCAAGGTTGCCAGAGGCTCGCGTCGATACCTCGGATATCCCGGAGCTGCCTCGTGGCGCGTGGAAGAATGCTGTGCGCGGAAAATGGTACCGGCCGGTCAAGCAGCCCGTATCGATTCGTCTGGATACGGATGTGCTGGCGTGGCTGAAGGCCAAGGGGACCGGCTATCAGACCAGGGTGAATACGCTGCTCCGGGAAAAGATGCTGGAGGAACTCGGGCGATAGAAGGGAGCGGCTCCCGCCCCAGGTAGAAAGCGTCCATTCCAAAACAACAATTGACCAGGGCGGTGAAACGGATTACCAATTCCAGTCACTATCCAGGCGTTGCCACATAAGAAAGGGGTGCGCCCATGCACCGAACGATTTCCATGGCGGTGTTGGTAATTGCCATCGCAGTGTCCGCCCAATCCCAGAACCCCTATCCAAAGCCGTTTGTGTTTTATAACCCGTACACCAATATGTGCCTCCGGCCCGTGAACGGATCGACCGTGCAGGGCGTGGCGGTGGTGCAGGAGCCATGCACCAACGGCGGTCAGGACAATCTGGCGGGCGCGCAGGAGTGGCTCTACGTTGAGAGCAGCAACGGTTTCCATTTTCAGAACGCTCTGAGCGGTCTTTGCCTGGATGCGAGGGGTGGGGCAAACAATGGAACGCCGGTACAGCAATGGACGTGCAACGGAATCAGCAACGAGAACTGGGAGATCTTTGTGAACACGAAAGGCGGGGGTGCGCCGGTAGAATCCCGGGTTTCCGGGACCAGCAGTCACTGCCTGGATGTACCAGGGGCGCAGAAAACAGCCGGGCTTGGCATGCAGATATACGTTTGCAATGGGACGGTGGCGCAGAAATGGCTGCTCAATGCCGATGGGAGTTTGATCGTGCCGAATGTGACCAATGTCGCGGCGCTGGCCGCACAAAACAAGGTACTGCAGTACGGTCTGACCTTCGAGCTAACCAACACCGGCAACTGCAAGTCAGCACAACAGGGGGTTGTGATGGAACAACTGCCGGGCGCGGGAAATTATGAAGCGCCGAATGCGGCGGTCACTCTATACGTTTGCAAGCTGACAGGACAGAAGGCACCCCAATAGCAGCGGGATGGGACGAATGCGCACGAGGCAAAAGCGCCCGGCTTCCGCCGAGCGCCTGTCTTTTTTCCGAACGCTGTACGTTGACCGCTGACCGCTGTTTCAGGACGCCGTCAGTTCCGCCGCGATCTTCTCGGTCACGAACGACTCGACCGTGTCGCCGACTTTGATGTCGTTGAAGTTCGAGATGCCGACGCCGCACTCCATGCCATTCGACACTTCCTTCGCGTCGTCCTTGAACCGCTTCAGCGAGGTCAGCTTGCCTTTGTAGACCGGCACGCCATCGCGCATCAGCCGCACTTCGGAGTCGCGCCGCAGCACGCCGTCCGTCACCCGGCAGCCGGCAATCGTCCCCACCTTGGGAATGCGGAAGACGTTCAGCACCTCCGCGCGTCCAAGGAAGTTCTCGCGGAACACCGGCTCCAGCAGGCCCAGCATCGCCTTGCGAATCTCATCCTGCAGCTCGTAGATGATCGAGTGCAGCCGGATCTCGACCTCTTCCTGCTCGGCCAGATCGGCCACCTTGCGTTCCGGCCGCACGTTGAACCCGATGATGATCGCGTTCGACGCCGACGCCAGCAGCACATCGCTCTCCGTGATCGCGCCCACGCCGGAGTGGATCACCTTGATGCGCACCTTCTCCGTCGACATCTTCTGCAACGAATCGGCGAGCACTTCTTCCGACCCCGTGACGTCGGCCTTCAGGATCAGCGGCAGCTCCTTCATGCCGGCCTGCTGGATCGAGTCCGCCAGCCCTTCGAGCGTCACGCGCGAAGACTTGGCCAACTGCGCTTCGCGTTCGCGCATCTTGCGATATTGCCCGATGCCGCGCGCCTTGTCGCGATCGCTCACCACCAGGAACGTGTCGCCCGCGTCCGGCATCGCTTCGAGACCGAGGATCTCTACCGGCGTCGATGGCCCCGCTTCCTCCACCGCGCGCCCGCGATCGTCGAACATCGCGCGAATCTTGCCGAACGTGTTGCCGACCACAAAGTTGTCCTGGTTCTTCAGCGTGCCGTTCTGCACCAGCACCGAAGCGACCGCACCGCGTCCCCGATCCAGCTTCGCCTCGATCACCGTGCCCACCGCCAGGCGGTTCGGCGTCGCCTTCAGCGTCTGCAGATCGGCCACCAGGCAGATCATCTCCAGCAGCAGATCGAGGTTGATCCGCTTCTTCGCCGACACATCGACGAACACTGTGCTGCCGCCCCAGTCTTCGGGAACCAGCCCGCGATCGCCCAGCTGTTTCTTCACGCGATCCGGCTGCGCTTCCGGCTTGTCGATCTTGTTCACCGCGACGATCATCGGCACGTTCGCCGCTTTCGCGTGGTCGATCGCCTCCAGCGTCTGTGGCATCACGCCGTCATCGGCCGCCACCACGATCACCACAATGTCCGTGACCTTCGCGCCGCGCGCGCGCATCCGCGTAAACGCCTCGTGACCCGGCGTATCCAGGAAAACAATCTCCCGCCCGAACGCCGGTGAATCCTCCTTGGCGATCTTCACCTTATAGGCGCCGATGTGCTGCGTGATCCCGCCTGC
>JBAVUB010000402.1:0-1683 GCA_049696575.1 Acidobacteriaceae bacterium
GCGGCAAGGCCGGCGTCCAGGCGATGCTGCGCGTCAAATCCGCAAAAGGCGATGTCCGTGACGTGCTCGTGAAACCCATTTCCGCAGGAGAGGACGAAGACCTCCGCTACGGCGAATGGGAATACACCCGGCGTCTGAAAGTTGAAGCCGCATCCCAGGGCGCCATCGGCTACGTCCACCTGCGCGCTATGGGCCCCAACGACATCGGCCAGTGGGAACGCGACTACTATCCGATCTACAATCGCCAGGGCCTCATCATCGACGTCCGCCACAACGAAGGCGGCAACATCGACTCCTGGCTCCTCGGTAAGCTGCTCCGCCAGGCATGGTTCTACTTCCAGCCGCGCGTCGGCAACCCCACCTGGAACATGCAGGAAGCCTTCCGCGGGCACATCGTCGTCCTCTGCGATCAGGAAACCGCTTCCGACGGCGAAGCCTTCTCCGAGGGCTTCAAGCGCCTGAAGATGGGCACCCTCATCGGCATGCGCACCTGGGGCGGGGAAATCTGGCTCAGCGGCAGCAACCGCCAGGCGGATGGAGGCGTCGCCACCGCGGCTGAAACCGGCGTCTACTCGCCCGAAGGCAAATGGCTCATCGAAGGCCACGGCGTCGAGCCCCAGGTGGTCGTTGATAACCTGCCCCACGCGACCTATGAAGGCAACGACGCGCAACTCCAGGCCGGAATCGAACTGCTCGAAAAGGAAATCAAAGAGGACCCGCGCCCCGTGCCTCCCCACCCGTCGTACCCGGATAAGTCGTTCAAGTACCAGTAGCGTCACTCCTCACCTGGTGGTCGTGAGGCCAGATGGGGTGCGACCTCTGCACCCTCCGCCCCGCCTGTGGCATCCTTATACCCACGGGAACCCCAGTTCCCGCCCGGACCAACATGACACGCAAAACCACCCCAGTCGTCCTCGCTTTCCTCGCCGCCGTCAGCGTCCTCCCGGCCTTCGGCCAGCAGTTCCAGCCCCGCCACATCTACAACGAAAACGCTGACGCCCACGCTGATATTCGTGATGCCCTGGCCACCGCTGCCCGCGAGCATAAGCGCGTCATCCTCGACTTCGGTGGCAACTGGTGCGGCGATTGCCAGGTCCTCGACATTTACTTCCGTCAGCAGCCCAACGCCCAGTTGCTCGACCGGAGCTTCATCCTCGTCGATATCGACATCGGCCGCTACGACCACAACACCGACATCGCCGACCAGTACAGCGTTCCCCTCAAGAAGGGCGTTCCCGCCCTCGCCGTTCTCGATTCTCACGGCCGCCTGCTCTACAGCCAGAAAACCGGCGAGTTCGAGAACATGCGCCACATGGATCCCGCCTCCGTCACCGCCTTCCTCCAGCAATGGAAGCCCGGCGGCCCTGACAACAAGGGCGGCCAATAGCCGCCTGCGCATTCTCAGCGGAGGTCGGCGCGCGCCGCCAAGTCACCAGAGTCGAAGATCCACCTGAGCGCCAACAATCGCGACGAGTCATCATGGGGATTCGCGAGGCCGTGAATTTCCTGTCCGCTGAACGCTATCCGCTATCCGCTGTTCTCCCCCGTCCACCGCAGGTAAACTGGCTATCGTATGCTGCGCGCCTTTCACCACCTGCGGAAAGCCCTCTGGTCTTCCTTCGGCCACAGCGCCTTCTCCATGGCCAAGGCCGCGGCCTACTCCGCGATGCTCAGCATCTTCCC
>JBAVUB010000403.1:0-5384 GCA_049696575.1 Acidobacteriaceae bacterium
GCGCATCGGCCGCGCCGTCCTCGAAGACTCGCACCGCCCCGACGCTTTCCGCATGGAACCCTTCACCCTCCCCGCAACCCCAGCCGCCGTCCCAATCCCGCAAGCGCAGGCTCGCTCCGCGCGTCGCCGCCTCCGTCCGCCCGAACCTGTCACCGTCACCCTCCACCAGCGCCGCCCCACCTCCTTCGTCTTCCGCAACCAGCGCTACACCGTCGACCGCGCCTGGGGCCCGTGGTATTTCTCCGGCAACTGGTGGGGCGTCGAATGCTGGTCGATCGAAAAATGGGACCTCGTCGCCCGCACCGACTCGGGCTCGACCCTTAGCTGCTCCATCGCCCGCAATCCCATGCGCCCCGCCGCTACAGACGACTGGCGCCTCGAGGAACTCTATGACTGAAAGCTATGCGCGAACGGCCTTCTTTGAAGGGCCACGACCCAATGGGTGCCCCATATCTGCCCGGTTTTGGCAGATGTGGGAATGCACAATCCTCACCGGCCGCCTTTGTATCAGGGTACGACCCAATGGGTGCCCCACATCTGGCCGGTTTTGCCAGATGTGGGATTCCACACGGTTCGCTTCACCGCGGTGAGGTTTTGAAAAGAAATGGGGCTTTAGCCCCTGAGAAAATATGTGACCGAGAAAGTTACAAATTACGTCGAGCTCCACGCCGCCAGCGCCTTTTCCTTCCTCGAAGGCGCCTCCCAGCCCGAAGACCTCATCGCCCGCGCCCAGGAACTCGAAATCCCCGCTATCGCCCTCCTCGACCGCAACGGCTTCTACGGCTCCGCGCGCATGCACACCGCGGGCGAGCGCAGCAGCATCCGCGCTCACGTCGGAGCAGAAATCTCCACCTCAGCCTTCGGCCCGCGCCTCACCCCAGCCGCCTGGCTCCCCCCTCCACAGTTTTTCGAAAAAAATTTGGCCCCCGCCCGTCTCCCCCTCCTCTGCCACTCCCGCACCGGCTATCAAAATCTCTGCCAGCTCATCACCCAGTTCAAAATGCGCAAGCCCACCAAGGCTGAAGGCGCAGCCACCCACGACGACCTCGCCCAATATTCCGGCGGCCTCCTCTGCTTCACCGGCGGTGACGAAGGCCCGCTAGCCTCCGCACTCACAGCAGGCGGAGAACCCGCCGCCCGCGCCCTCCTCGAACAACTCATCCGCCTCTACGGCCCCAGCAACGTCTACGTCGAGCTCCAGCGCCACCACGAGCGCGAAGAAGAATCCCGCAACCAGGCCGCCCTCCGCCTCGCCCGCTCGCTCCAACTCCCCGTCGTAGCCACCAACGGCGTCCGCTACGCCCAACCCCGCGACCGCGAAATCCTCGACCTCTTCACCTCCATCCGCCACCACACCGACCTCGACCACGCCGGCCGTCTGCTCGCCCTCAATTCCCACCGCTATCTCCGCTCCCCCGCCCAAATGTCCGCCCTCTTCCGCGACATCCCCGACGCCCTCGCCAACACCCTCGCAATCTCCCAGCGCCTCCACTTCCAGCTCAGCGACCTCGGCTACGAATTCCCCCACTACCCCGTCCCCGACTCCGACACCATGGACTCCTTCCTCCGCAAACGCACCGACGAAGGTGTCCTCCGCCGCTACGGCCCCAAAAACGATCCCTCCCTCCTCGCCCGCGCCCGCAAGCAGATCGACCACGAGCTCGCCCTCATCGCCAAACTCGGCTTCTCCGGCTACTTCCTCATCGTGTGGGACATCGTCCAGTACTGCAAGCGCAACGACATCCTCATTCAGGGCCGCGGCTCCGCCGCCAACTCCGCCGTCTGCTACGCCCTCGAAATCACCGCCATCGACCCCGTCGGCATGGAGCTCCTCTTCGAGCGCTTCCTCAGCGAAAATCGCGGCGAGTGGCCCGACATCGACCTCGACCTCCCCTCCGAAGAAAAACGCGAGCAGGCCATCCAGTACGTCTACCAGCGCTACGGCGAACTCGGCGCCGCCATGACCGCCAACGTCATCACCTACCGCGGCAAATCCGCCGCCCGCGAAGTCGGCAAAGCCCTCGGCTTCGACCAGGAATCCCTCGGCCGCCTCACCTCGCTCGTCAGTCAATGGGAGTGGCGCGGCGAATCCGACACCATGGCCAACTCCTTCCACCACGCCGGATTCGATGTCCAGCATCCGCGCATCGCCAAATACCTCGAGCTCTGCGTCCGCCTCCAGGATCTCCCCCGCCACCTCGGCCAGCACTCCGGCGGCATGGTCATCTGCCAGGGCCAGCTCAACCACATCGTCCCCCTCGAGCGCGCCTCCATGCCCGGCCGCACCGTCGTCCAGTGGGATAAAGAAGACTGCGCCGACCTCGGCATCATCAAGGTCGACCTCCTCGGCCTCGGCATGATGGCCGTCATCAAAGACTGCCTCACCCTCATCCCCGAACACTACGGCGTCCCCATCGACCTCGCCCACCTCCCCGAAGACCCCGCAGTCTACAAAGTCCTCCAGCGCGCCGACACCGTCGGCATGTTCCAGATCGAAAGCCGCGCGCAGATGGCCTCCCTCCCGCGCAACTGCCCCGACCGCTTCTACGACTTGGTCGTCCAGGTCGCCATCATCCGCCCCGGCCCCATCGTTGGAAAAATGATGCATCCTTATATGCGCCGCCGCCAGGGCAGGGAAGCCGTCACTTACCCGCACCCCTCGCTGGAGCCCGTGCTCAAGCGCACCCTCGGCGTCCCGCTCTTTCAGGAGCAGCTTCTCCGCATTGCTATGACCGTCGCCAATTTCACCGGAGCCGAAGCCGAAGAGCTACGCCGCGCCGTCGGCATGCGCCGTTCCTGGCAGCGCATGAAGGACCTCGAAGTCAAGCTCCGTGCAGGCATGACCGCTAACGGCCTCGCCCCTAAAACGCAGGACGAAATCGTCCAGGCCATCAGCTCCTTCGCGCTCTATGGATTCCCCGAGTCCCACGCCGCCAGCTTCGCGCTCCTCGCCTACGCGTCTGCTTACTTCAAGGTGAAATACCTCGCCGCCTTCACCGCCGCCATCCTCAACAACCAGCCCATGGGCTTCTACGCGCCGGCCGTATTAGTCAAAGACGCCCAACGCCACGGCCTCAAAGTCCGCCCCATCGACATCCAGCAATCCGACTGGCCCTGCACCGTCGAACACGAAGAAGATGCGTCGCTGTCGATGCGTCTTGGGCTGGGCTATGCCCGCGGGCTGCGTCAGCAGGTGGGGGAGGCGATAACGGTTTCGCGACGCGCTGGTGGAGCATTTCGTTCCGTCGATGATCTTGCGTTGCGCGTGTCTGATTTGAACAAAAAAGAAATAACGTTGCTCGCCAACATCGGAGCCCTCAACCACCTCGCCGGCATCGGCCATCGCCGCGACGCCCTCTGGCAGGTCGAACGCGCAGGCAAACCCGAAGGCCCACTCCTCACCCACTCCGGAGCCCTCACCACCGATGTATTTTCCGAAGTACCCGACGTTTCGCCCCTCGCCCAAATGACCCCCGAAGAGCGCCTCGTCGCCGACTACTCCGGCACCGGACTCACCACCGGCCGTCATCCCATGAGCTACCGACGCGAAGAACTCCGCCGTCAAAACGTCCTCTCCGCCCAGGACCTCCGCACCCGTCGCGACGGCGAATGGGTCCGCGCCGCAGGCTGCGTCATCGCCCGCCAGCGCCCCGGCACCGCCAAGGGCTTCGTCTTCCTATCCATGGAAGACGAAACCGGCATCGCCAACATCATCGTCACGCCCCAGATGTACGAGCGCAACCAGGTCACCGTCACCCGCTCCCGCTTCTTATTGGTAGAAGGCCCCCTCCAGAACCAGGACAACGTCATCCACGTCAAAGCCGCCCGCCTCACCCCCCTCGACGATAAGGCGGTACAAATCCACTCCCACGACTTTTACTGAGTAAAACTGCAAAACTCCTGGAACAACGTTTCGTATTCCAGAAGTTCCAACCGCGTATGATTGAGCCTTAGGGGGATCGGGTGCTGGACTTGTTTTCAGAGATTATCTCTATCCTCGGTGATCTCCTCTGTTTGGTCGGGATGAGCATAGGTGTCAAACCAAGGCACAGGGGTGAGCTCCCCTCAAAAAAGCACGTTATATAGCGATGTCACCTGACCAAATACCCACGACTTCTACTGATCATGGATCGCGCCGGGTGCCCCATATCTGCCCGATGTTGGCAGATGCGGAATTCCATGCATCCCCCAGCCGTAACTCCTGAAACCTAAATGCCGCGCGAGCGGCACGGCGGTAAAAGCCCCGGCCTTTAGGCCGGGGAATTAGGCAGGGAAAGAAACCGGGCTTCAGCCCCGGGTTTTGTATCAGGGCACGACTTCAGTCGTGCCGTTCAGCCAACCACCACCAATGTCATCCTGAGCGAAGCGCCGCCACGGTTCCCTCCAGCGGTGTACGATGCTTCCCGGCGCGTAGTCGAAGGACCCCCCGAAGCCGCATGACGCAATCGAGCCTCAGCTCTTAACGCGAGGGGAATCGGTCGCGCAGCGGCCGAAAAAATCTCCAGCGTGGTGCCCGGTCTCGATTCGACTTAAAAAGTCAACTCGAAACGGCCGTGACTTTCACTGCCAGGCTGTACTCAAATAAAAGCACATCGGAGACTTCGGAAGCCGCTGCCCGAAGCTCCGGACTAATCTCTGACGCAACAATCAAGATCCTGGCTCGTTGAGTACCGAAACGCGCCTTAACTTTCGCTCGATAGTAAAGGGCCTGCCCCATCGTTTTTTCGTGGCCCCGGCTGACCTTGAGTTCGATCACCACTGGCAGTCCAGCCTTATCCTTGGCCAAAATGTCAATCCTGCGGCTTCGTCCCAGCTCATCAACCTGAAACTCTACGGCGTCCCCATCCTCCACCGGCCACAGTGAAAGACCCGATTCTAAGATTCCCAGGTTTTCAGCGAGATAGTCGCGCAGTTGTTCCTCCAGCGCAAAGGTCGTCCCAGCCTCCTCGGCCTCCTCTTCAGATGTCGCGGCATCGCCAGACTGTACTTTTTCACGGCTATTCTCGTACTTTGAATAAATTTGCTCGTAACGTTTGACCTTCTTCTGCCCCGCCGGAGTTAAAGCATAAGGCCAACCTGTTTTAACAAATTTCTCAAGGAGATTCTTTTCCTTCAGCAAGTTAACGATCTTCGCGCGTCGAAGACTTGTCGTGTAGGATCCAAGCCGATCCCGGCTGCGTTTCACTTCGTCGGCCTCGGCTGCCAAACCGCTCGACGCCAGAAAGGCATAGGCCAATTTGAGGGGCAGAGACTCAAACTCGTGTTCCTGTTTCGGTGGCGTTGCCATTGGTCTTCCTCCAACGAGAAACGAAAAGTGCGAATGGAGTGCGTCCCCGATTATCCTCCAAAAAACAAGCGCAGCGTTGCTTGGGACTGCAGGGCAC
>JBAVUB010000404.1:0-1587 GCA_049696575.1 Acidobacteriaceae bacterium
TGGAAGATCGGGTAGTGCGTCGCATCCGCCGCGTCGTTCCGATGCACCTTGCCGGGAATGATGATCCGCACCGGCGGCGGCTGTTGCTCCATCGTCCGAATCTGCACCGGCGACGTGTGCGTGCGCATCAGCAGCCGGTCGCGCAGCGGCTTCCGCTCCTGTCCGGCGATCACCAGCGTGTCCTGCGTATCCCGCGCCGGATGCCCCGGCGGAAAATTCAGCGACTCGAAGTTGTAGTAGTCGGTCTCCACCTCCGGCCCCACCCCCACCGAGTACCCCATCCGCTGGAACACCGCGACAATTTCGTTCCACGTTTTGATCAGCGGATGCTCCGCGCCCAGCCTGCGCCGCGTCCCCGGCAGCGTAATGTCGATCGCCTCCGCATCCAGCCTCTCGGCAAGCATCTCCTCTAGCCCCGAGACCAACGCGGACTTGTAGGCCGGGGAACCTCTGCCGTGCTCAGCCTTCAGTACTCGGATCGCCGCTGCCTTGGACTCCCCTTCAAAGTGAGCCTTTAGAACCGTGAATCGCTCTCCGACGGCCTTCTTGGCCTCCGATGGCGCATCCTTGAGCCACGTGCGGCTGATGGCTGGAAGCCTGCCCTGCTTTCTCCCGTTCCAGCGTAGGCGAAAGGCCTCAAGGTCGTCGACAGTTCGCAATGTGGCTGCCTCGGTATCGAGCGCGAATTGGACACCCGCGAACGCCCGGTCCAGTTCCGCCTCGCTCCATCCACCGAGCGGAGGGATTTCGTCATTCTGCATGATTCTTTTGAGGATAAATCAACGGAAGCACGGAACCGCGCCATCCGCCAAAACTCAATTCTCAGGAAAAGCGCCGGCTCTCAGGCGGGAACGATCTCACTCACCCGCGTAGTCGGCTCGGGTACCGGCTCGCCATCCGCCCGCAGGCCCTCGATGTGGAACTCAATCCCCTCGCGCATCAACCGCTCGGTCTCCTCGAAGGTCTCCCCAGCCACACCCAAACCCGGCAGGTCCGGAGCATAGGCGCTCCAGCCCGTTTCCGTCTTCTCGAAGACAACCGCGTATCCCGTCATTTCAGACCTGCCTGCTTCAGGATATTGTTATACGTTCCTTTGGCCATATCAACCGACGGGTGCCCCGCAACGGTCACCTTTCCCGGTTTCGACGGGTGTTTGAACTGCCGGTGACTCCCCCGCTGGGCAATCAGAAACCATCCGTCCTGCTCGACTAACCGAATCACGTCGCGAACTTTCATCAGCCCCGCACCAGTTAATTTTCACTGTATCCAACCGCGCACAAATCCGGAGCCGACTTTGTGAAACGGAGCTAAACTTACGTCATGATCCGCTCCTGGCAGGGCCTAACGCCCACCATCCCCGCCACCTGTTACGTCGACCTCTCGGCGCAGGTCATCGGCGATGTCGTCCTGGGCGAGCACGCCAGCGTCTGGATGAACGCCGTCGTCCGCGGCGACGTCCACTCCGTCCGCATCGGCGCTCACTCCAACGTGCAGGACTGCGCTGTCCTCCACGGCATGCGCTACAAATATCCAGTCATCGTCGGCGACTGGGTCACCATCGGCCACAATGCCACCGTCCACGGCTGC
>JBAVUB010000405.1:0-6039 GCA_049696575.1 Acidobacteriaceae bacterium
CTGCTCCACCCAGTACGCGCGGCTCGCCGCGTCGATCTGCTTCAGGCCCGGCTCTCGCGACTGCGCAAATTCGAGGATCATCGCGTACTCCTTCTCCGCTCCGCCCTTGCTCGCATGATCCAGATCGTCGAGGAACGCCTGCATATTCGCCGCCGACTCCATCATCTGATCGGCGGTCGCCAGATCGGCCCAGTGCGCGAACCCCAGAATCGTCGCCACCTCCTGCCGGATGCGCAGCAGATCCAGCAACAGCTGCCGGTTCGCTGGATACGCCCGCGTGTTGTAAGCCAGAAACATCCGGCGCCGCAGGTCCGACGACCGCGCGAACGTCAGCACAGGAAGATAATCCGGAAAATCCGTGGTCAGCGTAATCTTTCCATCGTCTCCGCGCTGGTGCGCCTCCAGAAAATCCGCCGGCAACGCATCCAGATCCGCCACGTCCTCGACCGTGACCGTGTTGCCGCCCTCCTGCACGTTGCGCCCAAAGTTCAGCGACGTCAGCGTCGCCTGATCCTGCAGTTCCTTGATCTTCGCTCGCGTCGCATCGTCCTTGTCCACGCCAGCCAGCCGATACTGCAGCAGCGTGCGGTCGAGATAATGCTTCGTGGCTGCATCCGCCGCGCTCGCGTCGATTCTGTCCAGCGCCTGATAGACATCGCGGTTCAGCGAAAGCTCCACCCCCGCCTGGGAAATTTTCTGTAACAGTGCCTGTGCCGTATCTCGCACCGCCTTCTCCGGATATACGCTGTGCACCAGCCCCGTCAGCGATCCCACCGCGGCCAGCTCGGCCACCGCGTCGTCGTAGGCGCGCAACGTGCCCTCAATCGTGTGCGGACCCTCCGCTGCCATCAGCCGCCCAATCGCCTCCCGATGGCGGCGCAGACGATCCTCAACCCAGGCCTCCAGCCCTGCCGCATCGACAGAGCCGGTTCCGGCGGGGTTCCAGGGATGGACAAAAGCGGATGAGACAGAATCGGAAACCGGCGCGGACATAAAAATCCTCTACACGCAGACTAACTCACCCGCCCCACCGTCTTATAACGTAGTGAAATTTCGCAATGAGGCACCCGTGCCCAACATTCCAGGCCCGCTTGCAGAGCGGCGCGCGCCACTTCCGTTCCGCGGCGGGCCTCGGTCGCGCCTTTTTCCCGTATCACCGAATTTTTCCGCCAACCAATCTTCGGGCCGCAGCTTCTCCGTCTTCTGGAGATTCAACTGGCTCGGCGAACTATAATCCGGATTGCTGTGAAGCTGCAGGCATCCCTCTGCCATAAGCGTTTCCGCAGAGACAACACACCTGCGAGGGAACGGCGTGTGCTTCACAGATTCAGACTCGTCCCCGAAAAGTGAGCAAAGGCTGGTGGAATGAAACTTCGAACGATGCGGGCGATCGATTACTGGATCGGCATACCGCTGTCCTTCCTCTGTACACAGTTGGTGCGCCTGCTCGGCACGCCCAGCGGACCTGAACGACCGCGCCGGATTCTCTTCGTCGAGCTTTCGGAAATGGGAAGCACCGTGATTGCCAATCCGGCCCTCGAAAAGGCCAGGGAGGCCCTCGACGCCGAGATTTTCTTCCTGATCTTCGAACGGAATGCCGAGAGCCTGCGCCTGCTGCCCACCGTCCCTCAGGCCAATATCGTCACCATTCGCGAAACCGGCCTGATGGCTCTGGTCATCGATTCGCTGCGCTTCCTGCGCTGGGTCCGCAAAGCGAAGATTGACACCGTGGTGGACCTCGAACTCTTTTCCCGCTACTCCGGTTTGCTCACAGGATTATCTGGTGCGCGCCGTCGAGTCGGTTTCCACAAGTTCAACGCCGAGGGCTTGTATCGCGGCGAAATGCTGACTCATCGCGTCAGCTACAACGGCCACATTCACATGGCGAAGAATTTTATTTGTATGGTGAATGCGCTCCTGGAGCCCACCCCGCAGGTCCCTTATTCCAAAACCTGGGTCTCCGATGACGAGATTCGGGTCCCCATCCAGCCCGTTTCCGAAGAGGCTAAGGAGCAGATGCGCAGCCTGGTGTGGCAGGTCTATCCGGATTACGACCCGGACTACCACCGCATCGTGCTCATCAATCCCAACAGCTCTGAGCTGCTGCCGCAGCGGCGCTGGGGACAAGACAGCTTCTCGGCTCTGGCCAGCATGGTTGTGGAGGAGTGGGACGATGTGCTCGTGCTCATCACCGGCTCTGCCCGCGAGCGTGAAGAAGCCCGCCAAATGGCGGAGGAGGTCGATCATCCCCGCTTTCGCAGTTTTGCCGGGATGCACTCGCTGACGGCCATCACCGCTCTTTACAACATTTCCTCCGTGCTTGTGACCAATGACAGCGGCCCGGCCCACTTCTCCGCCATCACACCCATTCGCTCCATCGTCCTGTTCGGCCCCGAAACTCCGCGGCTTTACGGGAGCCTCGGAAATACCGAATCGATCACCGTGGAACTTGCCTGCTCACCGTGCGTCACCGCCGCCAACCAGAAGAATTCCGCCTGCACCGATCCCGTCTGCATGCGCATGATCACTCCGGAGAGGGTGCTGGAGTCGGTGCGTGCGGCACTGGGCCGCAAAACGGTAAACCTCAACCTGGTCGAAATCGCCAGCGCTCGCAGCCGATAACCAGAACCTGGCAACACGCAAACGTGACCGTTTCCGCCACCGTCTCGTCAATGGCGTCTCAGCTTCCGTCCTCTACAATCACTTCATGTGCCCGGGTCGCAGCAGGTTGGCCCTCCTCGCCCCTGATCCAGAACGGAGCGCTCGATTTGCGACAATCCACGCTGTCCTGGAGTGATTCCAAACGACCTTGAAAAGCCGCGGTCAGTTCAAAAGCCTAATCCTGCTGACACTCATAAGCGCAGCAGCACTACTCGTGGAGGGGTACCATCCCGGCGTCGAAGATGACGCGGTCTACCTGTCCGCCATCCAGCGCCGCCTCCATCCCGGCCTTTACCCGCACGATTTTCGCCTTTTCACTCTGGAGATGCAGGCCAGCGTCTTTGATCGGCTCATGGCCGCCTGGGTCCGCCTCACCCACATCCCCGTTTCCGTCTCCGAGATGCTCGGCCAATGCCTCGCGGCCTTTCTTCTGTTATGGGCATGCTGGGCCCTCGCCCGCCGCTGCTTTTCCTCCCCTGCCGGACAATGGGCCGGCGTTGCCTTGGTCGGCGTGCTCTTCACCCTCCCCGTCGCCGGCACCGCGCTCTATATCTTCGACCAGTACCTCCACCCGCGCGCCATCGCCACGGTCTTCATTCTCTGGGCCATTCTCCTCGTCCTCGACCGGCGCTTTCTGCTCGCCGGGGTCCTCCTCGCCGTCTCCATCGTGCTCCACCCCCTCATGGGCGTCTTCGGCCTCTCGTACTGCGTCATGCTCTCGATTGCCGGCACGCGTTCTCGCCCACTCGTCGAGCAACCCGCCGCTGTAACTGTCGCCGCCGGCATCGTGCCCACCTGGATCTTCGAGGGCCCTACAGCCGCATGGAAGCAGGCCCTCAACACCCGCGACTACTATTTCATCGCGCGCTGGACCTGGTACGAGTGGCTGGGCGCCATCGCCCCCATCCTGATCCTCTGGCTCATGACCCGCTATGCCCGCCGCGCCCATCGCCGGGCCATGGCTGGACTCGCCGGCGCCGCCGCCTTCTTCGCCGCATTCCAGCTCGCCATCGCGTGTGTTGTGCTCCTCACCCCGGCGCTCGTCCGCATCACGCCTATGCAGCCCATGCGCTACCTGCACCTGATCTACATCCTTATGGCGCTTCTCGGCGGCGGCCTGATCGGAGAAAAGATCCTCCGCAACCACCTCTGGCGCTGGGTGGCGCTCTTTCTGCCCCTCGCTTTCGGCATGTTCATCGCCCAGCGCTCGCTCTTCGCGGGAACCGAGCACCTCGAGCTTCCCGGAGTCGCCTCCCACAATCCGTGGCTGCGCGCCTTCGCGTGGGTGCACACCAACACGCCCGTCGACGCTTACTTCGCCCTCGATCCCTGGTACATGCAGCTTCCCGGTGAGGATTATCACAGCTTCCGTGCCATCGCTCAGCGCAGCGAGCTCGCTGACGCCGTCAAGGACGCGGCCGTCGCCACCCAGGTTCCCGACCTCGCCCCGCTTTGGCAGCAGCAATCCCAAGCCGCATCCGGTTGGCAACATTTTCAAAAGCTGGATTTTCTCCGCCTGCAGCAACAATTCGGCGTCAACTGGATCATCGTGCAGGGTCCTGGGGTTGAAGGCCTGGATTGCCCCTACAAAAACGAGGCAGTCGCCGTCTGCCGCCTCTGAATTGTAGCGTCGACTGTTACAGAATTTTCTTTCCAAACGCCGAAGAGATGAGTTCCACCGCCAGATCCGCTGTGCGGTTGTGTTCATCGATCACCGGGTTCACCTCGACGACCTCGAGCGACACCATCCGCCCATGGTCCGCAATGATCTCCATCGCCAGATGCGCCTCCCGATACGTCGCTCCGCCCCGCACCGGCGTTCCCACTCCCGGCGCATCTTCCGGGTCGATCCAGTCCATATCCAGCGACACGTGATACCCCGCCGTCCCGCGTCCCGCCGCGCGCAACGCCTCTTCCATCACCGACCGCATCCCGCGCTCGTCGATGTCGCGCATTGTGTAGACCTCGCTGATTCCCGCGCGCCGGATGTTCTCCTTCTCCGCTGGATCGATGTCGCGCACCCCGATCAGCACCGCGTTCTCCGGCTGCACCTTCGGCGCGAATCCCAGAATATTCTTGAGCGGCTCCGGCTCCAGTCCCAGCAGCGCCGCGAATGGCATGCCATGGACGTTGCCGCTCGGAGAGCTCTCCGGCGTATTCATGTCCGCGTGCGCATCGATCCAGATCAGCCCGATCTTCTGGTTCTGCTTCCGGTAGAACTCCGCAACGCCGGCGACACTCCCCGCCGCCACCGAATGATCCCCGCCCAGAATCACCGGCGTCATGCCTTCCGTCAGCGACTTCAGCACCATCTCCGCGGTGCGCGTACAGGTGTCTGTGATCTCCTTCAAATACCGCGCGCTCTGGTGACCCGAAGACTTAGTCTCCGCGATCGCCACGCTGATGTTGCCGCTGTCGCGCACCTCGTGCCCCAGCGCCTCCAGCCGCGCTTCCAGCCCCGCCACACGCACTGCAGACGGCCCCATGTCCACGCCGCGTCGCGACGCACCCAGGTCCAGCGGTACGCCAATCACTTTGATCTTGCGCGGAGGCAGCGTCTGCACGCCGCCATAGACGGGCGCAGGCGAAAGCTTAGAGGCCGGTGATCCGGCCTGCATCGATGTCTCATTTTGTCTTGGCATAAAAGAGCTACGGGTAGATGCGATTCAGCGTTCGGGCAAAGGGAATCGTCTCCCGCACGTGATCCAGCCCGCAGATCCATGCCACTGCGCGCTCAATCCCCATGCCAAACCCCGAATGCGGAACCGAACCGTACCGCCGCAGATCGAGATACCACTTGAACGCATCGATTGGCAACTGGTGCTCCTCAATCCGCTTCTTCAGCAGCTCGTACGAATGAATACGCTGCGACCCGCCGATCACCTCGCCGTAACCCTCCGGTGCCAGCACGTCAACGCACAGCGCATACTTCGGATCTGCCGGATCCGGCTCCATGTAAAACGCCTTTACCGCCGCTGGATAGCGATGCACCATCACCGGCCTGTCGAACTGCGACGAGATATACGTCTCATCCGGCGACCCAAAATCGTTCCCGTACTCGAACGCCTGCTCCAGTTCGCCCTTCGCATGCGCGTCATTCAGCATCTTCACCGCTTCGTCGTAGCGCAGCCGCGGAAACGGCGGCCGCACCGCCTCCAGCTTCGTCGTGTCGCGGTTGATCGTCTTCAGCTCCGCCGCGCGTTTCGCCAGCACCTGGCCCACGATATAGCTGATGAAGTTTTCCGCCAGCGCCATCAGATCGTCGAGCGTGGCAAACGCCCACTCCGGCTCGACCATCCAAAACTCCGTCAGGTGCCGCCGCGTTTTCGACTTTTCCGCGCGAAACGTCGGCCCAAACGAATACACCTTCCCCAGCGC
>JBAVUB010000406.1:0-3682 GCA_049696575.1 Acidobacteriaceae bacterium
GCTCCGCCCGTGCACCCAACGGCGAGCGCGCCCGTCGTGTTTCCTCAGGGGCATCCGACGCCGATTCCTGTGGCCTATGTGCCTCAGCAACCCGCCGCAGCCGGTCAGAACAAGGGGCTGATGGGAACGCTGTTCGTCATCCTGGTTGCCGGCTTGATCGGCTGGTACTTCTACAACAAGGCGCACACCAACACGACTCCCCCAGCGACGACGCCTCCGGCCACCCAGCCGGGGCCATCGACGAATCCTCCGCCGTCTACCGGAGGGAATGGCGGGAACGCAGCCCTGGTGAAACAGCAGGACTTGAGCGCGAACTGGCAGGCGACCAACGGTTTCGTCGTGGTCACCGCAAAGTGGAGCAACAACGCGACGGTGAATCTGGCTTCGGCGGTGATGGAGTGCGACCAGTACGACGCGAACGGGACGGATCTGTCCCAATTCAGGGTGACACTGAACGGGCCTACTCCGCCGAATACGTGGAGCAGCTACAGCAACGTGCAGATGGGGGCGGTGGCCAACGGCATGACCAAGCTGGCGTGCAGAATCGCCCACGTCACGCCGGCAAGCTGAGCAGGTAGGAATAGCAGGGGAGCGCTCGATGGCTTTCTGCCCTAAGTGCGGCAACCCGTTCGGGAGCAACGAGCGCTTCTGCGCCCAGTGTGGAAACGATGTCTCCGGAGCGGCGGCCGCCGACCAGCCTGCTCCTCCTGCCGGAGTTCCGCCGCAACCGGCAGCGTATCCGCCGGGAGCAACAACACCGCCTGCGCCGCTGACCCAGAAGAAGGGAACCACGAGAATCGTCGTAGTGGTGGCGATCCTTGTCGTGGTGGGCGCGTACTTCTACAACCGGGCCCACAGCAGTGCGAATCCTGCCGGAACCCAGCCGACGCCCAGCGCGCCCGGCACCACGCCTTCGCCGTCGGGTCTGGCGGCGCAACAGTGGCTCAGTGTGCAGTGGCAGAACGAAGGCGGGACGGTCATGCTCACAGGCGAGTGGACCAACAAGTCAGCGTTCACGCTCGCCTCGGCTACCGTCGAGTGCGATCAGACCGACACCGGCGGCAATCTGGTGACGAAGAAGAACGTGACTCTGAATGGCCCATTAGCGCCGAACGCCGTGCATAACTTCATGCGCGTACGGCTTGGGCCCATTGCCTCTGCAACCACCGCCATCAACTGCGTCATTGTGGGCGTCACGCGCGAGTGACGCTGCGGCTAATGCAGGAAGTTCATCAGGCTTCCGCCGGCAAAGGGCTGCAGCGTAAACGTCAGGATGAACAGCACCAGGCCGACGAGGGCCAGCCACCCGCGCCCCTTCGAAAGCGTGGGAACTTCCGGCACCGGAGGATGACGAAGACTCGGCAACAGGAAGCATCCCCAGACCAGCCAGCCGATCCAGAACATCGTCCCCGCAAAAAACAGCAGGAAGACAAGCGTGTTGGTCGCCCAGCGATGCGCCCGGGGCGAAACCGCGTAGAGAATGTGTCCGCCATCGAGCTGGCCCGCCGGCATCAGATTCACTGAAGTGATGAAGAGGCCAATCCACGCGGCGACCAGAACCGGATGAGGATTGAAAGAAGCGTCGAGCGGCGGCAGCGCCGGATGGAAAAGATGGACGACGGCGTAAAAACCGGAGAGAGCCAGGGGCACGCCGACGCTGATGCTGGCGGTCGATCGAAAGCCTGGGGCGGTCATGGGCTGCGACAGGAGAAGCCCGCAGATCAGCGCGGGCACGGCAACCAGCATACCCGCCAATGGACCGGCAACGCCGATATCGAGCAGCGCCATGCGCGAGGGCACGCGCGAGCGCAGGCGAATGAAGGCTCCGAAGGTGCCAATCAGTGTGGGAGCGGGCAGCACCCAGGGCAGAGAAGAGCGAACGCCGTGAAAGCGACAGGCGAGATAATGCCCGAGCTCGTGCGCGGAGAGAATGCCGAGCAGGGTAAGCGCGAACGGCCACCCGGCAGACAGCAGCTCAGGATGATGGACGATCCACGCGAAGGGAAAAAAGCCTGCGTTCACCGCAAACGGCGGCGCGCCACGATGGAAGTTGTACATCAGCACCGCGCCGGTGCTCAGCGTGGTGAAGATGCTCAAACCGAGAAGACAAAGGGCAACGCCAGCTTGCTCCAGCTGCGAGGCGGGGCCGATCGGAACGACGCGCGGCGCGCTCTCAGGAACGGGACGAGGGAATTGAAAAGCAGGCTGACCCATACTCGGCGGTCCTGTTGGGAGATGACGGAAGCAGTGTACCGAGGGAGCCCGGTGACAACAGTACTTTATTTCGTGTCGAGCAGATGAAGCTCTTTACCGGGCTTGAAGCGCACGGCTTTTCCGGGAGCGATGCTGACCTCGGCGCCGGTGCGCGGGTTGCGGCCGATGCCGGTTTTGCGCGGGCGTACGTTGAAGACGCCAAAGCCGCGTAGCTCGATGCGCTGGCCTTCGGCGAGCGCGCGCTTGAGGGTCTCGAACACGGTGTCGACAGCGGCTTCGGCCTTGTTGCGCTGCAGGCCGGTGCGCTCAATCACCTGGTGAATGATGTCCTGTTTTATCAAGGTCTTCTCCCCTCAGGCGGACTGCCCATCTTCAAGGTGATCGTAGAAATCTTTGACGCCATTGTCAATGCGCCTCGCCTCCCGTAAGATTCAATTTTTAAGCGAGTTGCAACGGACGCCGCCCGGAGAGGCTGCCGGGAGCCACCGTTTGCGTTCGCCGAAAAGGTCATTCACAAGCCCTCCGGGGCGCAACAGCAGGGGGTTCATGGCCATTAAAAGCGACCGCTGGATTCGGGAACAGGCCCTCAAGGGCATGATCGACCCATTCAGCGAAAAGCAGGTGCGGGAGGGGGTCGTTTCCTACGGGCTGTCCTCCTACGGCTACGATCTGCGGGTTTCCGACGAGTTTCGCATCTTCACCAACGTCAACAGCGCGATCGTCGACCCGAAACACTTCGACGAGCGGTCCTTTGTCGAGGTCCACGCCGAGTCGATCCTGGTGCCGCCCAACAGCTTCGCCTTAGCAAAATCTGTCGAGTATTTTCGGATTCCGCGTGACGTTTTGACCATTTGCGTGGGAAAATCCACCTACGCGCGGTGCGGAATTATCGTCAACGTCACGCCTTTCGAGCCTGAATGGGAAGGGTTTGTGACGCTGGAAATATCGAATACAACGCCGCTGCCGGCGCGAATTTACGCGAACGAAGGGCTTTGTCAGATTCTCTTTTTCCAGTCGGACGAAGTTTGCCAGATCAGCTACGCCGACCGCAATGGCAAGTATCAAAAACAGCAGGGAATTGTTCTGCCGAAACTGTAGAGGTCTATGGAACCGATTAAAAACTTCACGCGGCCCATGCGCGTCGGCCTCCTCGATTTCGAACCCCTGCGTATCGCCGGACTGCGTGAGATCTTTGCCGGGCACCCGGATTTCCATGTCGTCGCAACCGACTGGGGGGCGGCGCTGAGGGAGCCGTCCTTCGACCTGGTGGTGGTGGTGCTCCGGGAGCAGGCATTTTCCCTGGCGTTGCTGGCCAGACTGCGCTCGCGCCAGCCAAGCCTGAAGGTTCTGGTCATCGGCCCGGGTTCGGAGCCGGAGAAGATCCTCGAAGCGATCAACGCCGGGGCCAAGGGCTGGCTCGAAGATACTGCCACTCCCGCGCAGGTGATGCAGGCGGCCTACGCCATCC
>JBAVUB010000407.1:0-8486 GCA_049696575.1 Acidobacteriaceae bacterium
CCGTAATACCCCTCGAGCGTGTGCTTCCTCACCAGCTCAAAAAACGCCCGGCTCTCCTGCTCCAGCGCCCGCGCCACCTGCAGCCGCTGCTCCGCCGACGCCTGCGTCAATCCACGCCCGAACCGCCTCGTGCTGATGCTCTCCGCCTGCTCCAGCCCGCGAGCGTACGCCATCCGATGACGCCGGTAATGCCGGCGCAGCTGCCGATCAATATAGATAACGACGCCGGCCTGCGAAGCGCTGGGAAAATCATCGGCCGGAACGATCTGGTCGCAAATCGCAGCCAGGATTCCGGCCTGGTCCGAACGCAGCGATTCCCAGTCTCCGCTCTGCGACGTACATCCCGCGGCCCAAGCGGCGCCGGCCATCGCGCTGGCAGCCATGAACTGCCGCCGCGTCACGACGCCGGATTCCTTCCTGGCTTTCATCTGCGCCCGCCGAGCCGGGCCTGCTCCGCACCATGCTCCTCCGCTCACTTCGCGGAGAAGCTGCGCTCATCCTCCAACCCACGCGCAGAAATGTCTGTGATTCGAGTCACAACCCGGCCCACACACACCGGCTCCCCTCCAAACTCCGGTAAGCCTGCGCCCCTCTCCTTATTCGCTGCTGTTCGCGCCCGGATTAGCGTTGTCCACCGCGCTTCCACGCGGATCCGGCTTCACCGTCACAGTTTGCGTGTAGCTTTGCCCATCCACGGTCAGGCGCACCGTGTAATCACCCGGAGCCAGCACCACCGGGCCGCGGCGTCCCGGACGAGTCGGCCGCGCCGCTGGTTTTTCCGTCCCCTCCGGCGGAGAGCACGCGTCGCGCGCCGGCTTCTCTCCCGAAGGTGGACCGAAAAACCGCTGCTGCGGAAGATCGAGCACATACCGATGCATGCCCGGCTCCGCCGACGGCGGCAACTGCGCCGGCTGTTCCCAAATTGCCTGTACGTTGATCTTCTCCGTATCCACCGGCGGCACCGGAGTATCGCTCGCTCCGCACGCCCGCACATGCCCCGTGCTGTCCACCAACTCCAGCTTCAGCGGCTGCGTCGCAGCAGTCTTCAGCCAGTAGTAAGCCAGCACGCCCGGCGGCGGATTCAACTCCGTCGGCTCCTCATGCGGCAGCGGCGTCCCATCCTGGCTGCTGGCCGGAACCGCCAGCGCATCGCCTGGCTTGAAGAGATACGCATGCGCCCCAACAATCTCGCCTCCCTTGCCGGCAATCTCGCGCAGCGCGCTCATCTGATCCATCACCCAGAAGCCACGCCCGTGCGTCGCTACATCCAGATCGTCGCCATGCACCACAATGTCGCGCACCGACGTCACCGGCATATTGTTCTGCAACGGCTGCCAGCGATCCCCATCGTCGAACGAGACGTAAACGCGCAGCTCCGTCGCTGCGTACAGCAGTCCTTTTGTCACCGGGTCTTCTTTCACAGAATTGACGTAAGCGCCCTCGGGAATTCCGTTGACCACGTTCTGCCACGTCTTACCGCCATCATGCGTGCGATAGATATACGGCTTGTCGTCCGCCAGGCGATGCCGATCGACCGACGCATACGCCGTGTCTCCATCGAAGTGCCCAGCCTCAACCTGCGAAACTTTACTCCATGCTGTCATTGCCGCCGGCGTCACATCGTTCCAGGTCTTGCCGTCGTCGCGAGTCACCTGGATCAAACCATCGTCCGTGCCCACCCATACCGTGGTCGCGCTCAGCGGAGACGGGCCGATCGTGTACACCACGCCGAACCGGTTCGTCATCGTTTCGTCGATGTCTTTCACCGTCACCGGATCCAGATTGCCGGGCATCGGCGGATTCACCCGCGTCAGATCGGGACTGATCTTCTCCCAGGTCTTCCCCCGATCCCGCGTGCGAAAGACAAATTGATTCGAATAGTAGAGCGCCCCGTCCGCCGTCGAGAAAACCTCCGGCAAAGTCCACGTCTTCCGGTCAGGATCGTTGGGGTCCGCCGCCGGCAGCGTGCCGCCCAGCGAAGCCGGAATATTGAGCGCCTGGTTGCAGCGCCCCGCTCCAGCGCCGTACAAAATATCTGGCTCGGTCGGGTCCGGCACCACCGTGTCGCTCTCGCCCGCCAGACAGATGGGCTCCCAGTTGCGGAAATTTAGAATGCCTTCCTTCGACCACGTGCTTACCCGCACCGCCCCGCTGTCCTGCTGCGCCCCGTAGAGCCAGTAAGGAAACTGATGATCCGCGGCCACGTGATAGATCTCCGCCGTCGGCTGGTTATACCAGGTGCTCCAGGTTTTTCCGCCATCCACGCTCACCACCGTGCCCTGATCGCTGCTCAGCACCATCCGCTGGCCGTCCCGCGGATTCACCCACAGCTGGTGATAGTCATCGCCTCCTGGCGCGCCCTTGATCGGAGTCCAGGTCTTGCCCGCATCCGTCGTCACATACGTCGCAGTGTTAATTACATATGCTTTGTCCGGATTGTCCGGGTCCACCGTCACCGATGCGAAGTACCAGCCACGGCCCCACAGCCGTGTCTCGTCGTTGACCCGCCTCCACGTCGCCCCCGCGTCATCGGAAATGTAAACGCCGCCCGGCGGCTTCGGAGCCGGCTTCGTCGGAGCCCCTGCTCCAAATCGCAATGCGGGCGCGACCCCGGCGCCCACATCGTCTACCACCGCCCACAGGCGCTGCGGATTGCTCGGCGACACCGCAATCCCAATCTTCCCCACAAAGTTGTCGTCCGGCAGGCCGCCGCTCAGCTTCGTCCAGTGGTCGCCGCCGTCGGTCGATTTATACAGACCGCTGCCCGGCATGTACGAGGGCGCATACACCGGCCACGGCGGCCGTCGCGTAGCCCACAGCGAGGCGTACAGCACCTTTGGGTTTTTCGAATCGACAGCAATGTCGATCGCGCCCACATCGTTCGGATCCGATGCGTTGAACAGCACCTTCTTCCAGTGCGCGCCGCCATCGCTCGAGCGATAAACGCCGCGCTCCGGGTTCGCCTCATACACGTGGCCCAGCGCCGCCACATACACCCGATTCGGATTCGATGGATCGACGACGATGCGCCCGATCTGGCTCGTTTTTTCCAGACCCACCGACCGCCACGTCTTGCCCGCATCCACTGACTTGAACATCCCGATGCCATACGAATGCTGCGCGCGAATGTCCGGCTCCCCGGTTCCCACATACACGACGTTAGGATCGGACGGAGCCACCGCCACCGCTCCAATCGACCCAATGGGAATTCCCTGGTCCGAGATCGGCGTCCACGTCCGTCCCGCATTCTCCGTCTTCCAGACCCCTCCACCCACCGATCCGAAATAAAACGTGTCCGGCTCGCTGGCAACACCCGCCACGCCAAACGACCGCCCGCCGCGCATCGGCCCCACGTCGCGCCAGTGCAGACCTTCGACGAGGTTCTCTGGATACTGCCCGCCCGAAGCAGATTCCTGTGCGCTGAGTGAGCACCCGAACAACGCGCTCAGGCCAAGCGCGACAACAGACACAGACCACTCGAAACGCAAACCCATGGACATTCTCCTGCTGCGAAAGAAATGTGGGAAAGAACGAAGGTTCAAGTTACCACGTCATCCACGTGCAAAGGCCGGCCCGACCTGCGAACGCCTCCCCGGAATCGCCACGATGAGGTTCGTATCATGATTCGACTTCACAGCTTGCGGAAAACAGAGTCCCGTGAAGGGGCACGGCTTTCAGTCGGGCCGTAAGAATAAGCGGCGCGAAGGGCCAGTAAGGGGTAGGGGTAGCTACAGGCTACCGGCTCGGATCAGCAGCCGCTGCCTGACCATCGGCAGCAGGAGCCGTCGTCGGCACCTGCTCCTGCAGACGATACCCGTCTCGGGTGCGCACACGATACTTCTCCAGATCCTTGCCCACCAGCTTCACCGAAATCGTCCGCCAGCCCCGATTCGGATTCAGCTTCGGGTAGTAGCTGATCGTATATAGATGAGCCAAATCTTCCCGGATCGACGCGAACGCCGTGCTCTCGTCGCGCCAGTCCTTCGCAAAATAAGCTTTGCCGCCCGTGCCCTTGCTCATCCTCTCGAACACCGCGCTGGAAACCGGCTCGTCATGCGCCAGCCGTGTGCTGATGATGTAGATGATCGTGCCCGTCGACTGCGCCAGTTCCTCCACATCTTCCGGCGGAACCGAGCTGGCATTGTCAGGTCCGTTCGAAAACACAACGATCGCTTTCCGTCCGCGCAACTGCGCCGCATCGCGCACCGTCAGCAGCAGGCAGTTATAGAGCGCAGCATCGTCGCCAGCCACCGTGCTGCGCACACCCTGCATCACCGCAGTCCGATCCGTGGTCAGCGGAGTGGCTCGCGAAAGATTGCGGCTATAGGAGTAGAACGCAATCTTATTTGCCTCCTCCATCGACCGCACAAACCCGCCAATCGCATCCTGCGCGAACACAAATCCGCGGTACATATAGTCGCTGGTATCGAACAGAACGTACACGCTGGCTCCAGCCAGCCGCGAAACCGAAGGCGGCGACGATGAGACACTCGAACTCTCTTCGCTAGCCTGCTTTGCCCGCTCGGTTGGCGCCTGCGCTCCGCTTTGTGTTCCACCATCCGATGCCGATGCCGGCGCAGCCACGCTCTTCCTCGCAATCTCTGCATCG
This sequence comes from Acidobacteriaceae bacterium, assembly GCA_049696575.1. Classification (GTDB taxonomy): domain Bacteria; phylum Acidobacteriota; class Terriglobia; order Terriglobales; family Acidobacteriaceae; genus Palsa-343. The sequence continues at coordinate 4,610 of JBAVUB010000407.1, forward strand.
CGGATCGCGCCCTCCGGCGCGCCGCCCTCTTCAAACGAGGCGATCTTCTCCGGAATCTTGTCCTCGCTCACTACAAAGTTTTCCGGACGCAGCCCCGTGATGTAGTTCCCGTTGTGATCCGTCACCGCAACGTTCAGCTGCACCAGAACCACGTTCACGAAGATGCGGTTCGACGGACTCTGTGCACTCATCGCCGGCAAACTCGCCACCGCGACTACCAGACCCGAACACAACGCAACGAACAGAAAGAATCTCATTGCCATACTGATCCCCTGCACTGCCTCAACCGTGAATTAATGTTGCGCAATCGTACTCGCCGCCGCCACATGGATTCCACCGCGTCGAAACTCATCACCCGTCTGCTCCATCGCTCGCAGAATGGCAGGCCAGTCTTCAATATCCGTCGCAAATATTTTCGCGATCATATGCCGGCTCAGCTCCGGAATCAGCAGATTCAGCGAAACCGGTGGATAACCCATCTCATCCGCCAGTCGCGCCCAGTAAAGATTGCTCGATTCCCAGCTCTCGCCAACCAGCCCATAGTCTTCGCCCGAAAACGCCGGCAGCGGCTTCACGTTCAGAATCGCCAGCGCGTTGGTCTGCTCCAGAACAGGATGCGGCACGCCGAAGTCCTTCGACAGCCGCGCCACGCTGGTTTCCAACGGATTGATGCGCACCAGGCCGTCCAGCTCCTTGCTTGCTGCTCCCCAAATCGCTGCTTGCTCCGGATCCAGCCTGCGATATTCCGCCGCCAGATAAAACTTCTCCGCCGGCGTAATCTGCGGCATGAACGCGGCCGCATCGGCGGGATGCTCCAGCGCCTGCTCTGTCAACTCCAGGCGTCGCGGCATCATCACTTCCGACAAAACCTCCGTCACTCGTCCGCGCAGTTCCGCATTGCCCGTCGCATCCATCAGCAGCTCTTCGCCCATACGCTGATAGAGCGCCGCCGCATGCAGTTCCGCAGCGCTCACGTCCCACCAACGCGGCTGGATCGCGTCCACCAGCAGCGCCGGGCCCGCAGCCTGCCAGATCAGCGCCTGCACGTTTTCCGGCGCGATGAAATCCTCTTCCGCCGTCGCCAGCGCATACGGCAAATTCGCCAGCGACCCAATCAGATACGCGCCCCCGCCTGCCGTCACCCCGATCCCGACCAGCGTCGGAGCATCCCATACCTGGCCGTATCCCAAAATCGATGCCCCGGAAAAATCGTGCGAACGCACAAACAGCGGATTGTTGTGCAGCACCTGCGCCCCTGGCGGCTCGTAATACGCATAGTTCAGCCCCACCAGCGTGTCCCGCAGAAACGGCGTCAGCTGCCCGCGCGCCGCTTCCAGCTGCGCCGGCGAACTCGACGACTGGATCACCCGGGTCAGATCGGTGCGCACCTGCAGTTCCGCGTGCCGGCTGCTGTAAATCGCTGGCGCCCACGCCGCCTTTTCTCCCGGCGAAAAAATCGCGCGTGGCATTTCGAATTCCCGCAGGCTCGCGGCCAGCGGAACCAGCTGATCCTTCACCGCCGCTCCGTGCGCCATCTGATCCAGCCCGTCATACAGCGCGAACAGCGTATCCAGCGACACCAGCCGCTGGTCGTCCAGCACTGACCGCATCCGTTGCGCGATCTCATCGTGCGTGCGTTTTCCCGCGAAGCTCTCTTGCGCCGGTCCCGCCATCAGCTCGATCATCTGATCCTGCGAAAGATTAGCCTCGCCCGATGCCGCGCTCAGCGTCGACCGCAGCGAGGCCCTCGCCGCCTCGAACAACGGCCCCGAAGCGGAAACGCCGATAAACGGCTGCACCGCGCCCTGCCACGACGCGTTCATCTTCGCTTCCGGAATCTGCTCCTGGCGCGCCAGAATCTCCCATAGCCCGACATTCGCCTGCAATGCGCCCATCGCGTTCGAGCGCAGCGCCGGACTCGAAATCCCGCTCACCGATCCCGCCGCGTTCAGGAATTGCGTCACCGATGTATCGTTCAGCGCCGGAAATTCCGAAAACACCAGATACCAGCTGTGAAACTCCGTAAACTTCGTGGCCAGCACCTTGACCGTCGCTTCGGAGAGCCGCGCGTCCGGCGCCCGCCCATGGTCGATCGCGCTCAGCGTCAGGTAAATCTGTAGCGGACCAACGTCCGTCGGAAAGCACGACGACGCCACCAGCGTCATCAGCAGTTGCTCCGGGCTATCCCACCCTCGCGCGTTTCTCACCCAGTCGCGGATCAGCTTCGGGCTGTAATTCTGGCTCAGTATCTCTTTCCATACCGCCAGGCCGCCCGGAATATACATGCTTCCGTCCGGTTGCCACTGCAGCCGGTTGAACAGCACCAGCAAATCGGCGTTGCGCGGAAATACTCCCCGCGTTGCGCTGGTGCCATTGCCCGCGCGCTTGTACACGTCATACAGCTGTTTCAGCCGCGACCCTGACGTCAGGTGCATCTGTTGCTCGTGGTTGACCCGCGAGAGCGCGTCGAAATACGCCGCCAGCCAGCCGTGATCCCGCGCGCACATGTGCTCGACAAACTCGCCCGGCGAAGTCACGCTCGCCCCCACCAGTTCTTCCCAGCCCTTCTCAGTATCCGGACCGCCGGGAACCACAACGCGTCCCGCGCGCACTGAAACCTGGCTGCCGTAAAATTCCAGCGCCGGAGCCAGCGGCAGTAACGACCGCAGCCCCCGCGACTGGTGCAGAATCCGCCGCGTTTCCTGATCGTTCTTCGATAGCGCCCAGTACAGCCGGTCCAGCTCCTGGTCGTGCAGCATCGCATCCACCAGCGTTATCTCTCCCTTGTGCCGCCAAATGCTCGCCGACGTCCAGTCCTGCGGCCCGAACAGCACCGGCACCTGCGTCGCCGGAAACGAATACCTGAACGGCGTGTGCTTCTGCAGCGCGTCTTCGAGGCCAGTCAGCGGAAACCCCGAATCGATGGCCAAAAACGCCCGTTCCGCATTGGCCGTTACCAGGTACGCATTCTTCTCGCCGCATGCCGGATTGAACTGGTACCCCAGAACCTCAGCCAGCTTCTCTCCCTGCTCACAGTTGTCCACATGAATCGTGTTCTGCGCGTCGGCCAGCTGCCGCAGATCCTGCGCAAACTGTACATAGCGCCGCAGCAGAACCAGATACTCCGTCTCTGTGCCCACCTGGTATCCGTGCAATGACACGTTCCGTGCCAGCAGCGGCAGCATCTCTTCCGGCGTCGCCTCCTGGCTGATCCCCGCCATCCGCATGAACGAACGCAGCGGCCCCGGAATGCTCACCATCTGCGTAGTCCCCGCCCCAGCCCCATGCGCCAGGTCCGCATCCCCGTGTTCGCCGCCCGAGTTCCATGCGTACGCCCAACTGCAGACGCTTAGACAAACCACGAAAGCCGGAATCAGACTCCACGGACGACGAGGAAGCTTCATGACTGAATATCCTCCCGATAACCAGGACGAAGAAACACCTTTACGCGTGCGAGCAGTCATAGGGCGGAGATCCGACACCAATCTCCGGGGAGTCGAGTCGTCTCGCATCGCCCCTTTATTGTCCGGGCAGACGAATCTCCGCTCCCGATCTTTTGTGCGCTTGGTAGGTCAGAGAATAACCCGAGATGGGTCGCTCCGCGACTCGATTTCTTGCGACGCACCGGATCTTGTCTGAGACCCCTGCGCAGGGGGCGAACCATTGTCGCAAATCTTTGTTGGTTTCGGCCACTTTTGTTGGGCCGCGTCAATTCATTCCGTGTTCACGCGCCCAAAACCTCGCTCCAGGCTACGGTCCCGCCTGCAACTGGTCGAGCTTCCGCTTCAGATCCTCCAGCTTTGCGCCTGCCTCTCCCAGCTTTCCCTGCGCCGTCAGGCTCTGGTAATCCGCCAGATCCCGAGCCGCCGCCGCAATC
>JBAVUB010000408.1:0-13843 GCA_049696575.1 Acidobacteriaceae bacterium
TGAAGCAGCTGGTGCCGACGAGCCTCGACGAATATGTGGCTGAGCACAAGACGGGGGATGTGGTTTCAGGGCGCGTAGTGGAGCAGCAGGAGGGCGCAGCGACGGTGGAGTTGGGGGAAGGGATTCGGGTGGCTTGCCATTTGCGTTCGCATGACGTGGAGAAGGCGCAGAGCACGGGTGCGGCGGATCTTTCCGCGCTGACATCGTTGCTGCAGTCGAAGTGGAAGGGCAAAGCTGCCGCGGGTCCGGAGCCGATTCAGGTGGGGCAGGTGCGGAACTTCAGGATTGTTGAGTTGGATCGCGAAGCGAAGCGAATTGAGGTCGAGACGGCGTGAGGGGATATCGCGGCGAGAGCTAGCTCAGGCCAACGCGATGGACGAGGTCCACGAAGCGGGGATCGCTGCGGATCGGATCAAAGTAGGGATGAGTTTTGACGAACTGCAGGATGGTGGATTTTTCGCGGAAGGCTTGTTCGAGCCAATAGAAAGCCTGCTCGCGGTCATCGAGGCCGAGGTAGGCGTTGACAAAGGCGCCGGCCGGGATGTATCCGGCGGCCCTGCGGCGCTTTAAGGAAGCCAGCAGGCGAAGAGCGTCGGCACGGCGGCCGGCGTGGGCATACGCGCGGATGAGGACGCCGGTGACGGCGGGGCTGCCCTGGGAAAGAGCGACAGCCTTTTCCAGCACGGGAACGGCATCAGCGGCCTGATTGTCGGCGATCAGCGCGAAACCCAGGGTCATGAGGGTGCTGGCGTCGTCCGGGTCCACGGCGGCCGCGCTGCGAGCTTCGCGAACGGCATCGTCGAACCGGTGGGAGTGGAAGAGGATGGAGGCAACATCGGATCCCGAGACCGTATCCGGGTCCAGTTGCCGGGCGAAGCGGATCTCTGAGATGGCTTCGTCAGCGCGACCCTCGCAGGAGAGCCAGCTGGCGAAGGCGGCATGGGCTGCGGCGTTGTTGGCATTCAGACCGAGGGCGCGGCGATATTCCGTCTCGGCCTCGGTCCAGTGCCATTCCCTCTGCAGACTGCTCGCCAGCAGGACGTGAGCCAGAACCAGATTGGGGTCCAGCGCCAGGGCATGCTGCGCATACTGGACCACCTTGGGGCGGGTTTCTGCAGGGGATACGCCGGCGTAGATGGTTCCGAGATTGGCATAGGCGCGGGCCAGGCCGACGTAGGCGGGGGCAAAATCCGGGTCGCGGCGCACGGCTGCTTCGAAATCCGTCGCACTCTGCTCCAGGGCCGCGCGCGTGTTGCCCTGATTGAGCTGGAAGTTTCCCTGCAAATAGCTTTCGTACACTTCCGGGGCGACCGGGCGCACGGCCGCGAGCCGCTGGCGCTCGTCGCCGGTCACGGTGACTTCCACTTTGTCCGCAATGGCCTGGGCGAGCTCGCTTTCGAGGGTGAGTGCGTCGCCCATCCCGCGATCATAGGTTTCGGACCAGAAATGCTCGTCGGAGGCGCCGCGAATGAGCTGGGCGGTGACGCGGATGCGGTCGCCATCGCGGATGACGGAGCCTTCCACGAGGGCATCGACGCTGAGCATCCTGGCGATTTGCGGCGAAGAGAGCTCGGAATTGCGGAAGCGCAGCACCGAAGTGTGCGAGACCACGCGCAGGTTGTGAATCTCCGATAGGCTGCCGATGAGCGCCTCGGTGAAACCTTCGGCGAGATAGTCCTGAGAAGGATCGCCGGACAGATTGCGCAGAGGCAGGACGGCGACGGAATGAATCGTGGGAGGTTGGGAAACGGTGGGGCGAGGGCGGCGAACGAGCCACGAGGCGGTGGCCAGACCCAGAATCACGATCACGGCGAGAGCGAAGGCGAGCCGCATCCACGGCGTTGCTCCCAGGGAGGGCGCACCGGCGGCGGCCGGAGGCGCAGATCCGGGGACAGGGTCGGTTTCGCCCGCCTGCAGGCTGCGGTTTTTGGCCCAGGCGTTCAACTCACCGGCGAGCGCGTAGACGGAGCCGCGTTTGTCGTGCTGGTGCCGGTGGACCGGCATGCCTTCCCGCTTCTCCCATCGCTGGACGGTGGTGACATCGCGGTTGAGATACGCCGCGATCTCTTTCCACGAATCCAGGCGCTTGTCGGACGGAGGGCTGGCGGACTCGATCTCGAAGGACGGCTCACCCATAGGGGTCTCCGGTGTGCGGGCGGCAAGGGGGAAATGAAGCGATTGTACCCCGTGGCGAGAAGACGGCAAAAGACGGCATTAGAAGGCAAGTGACGATTCCGCGTGTTGCTGGTTGACGACAGGCGCTGCCCTAGCCCAGTGTGGCTGGAGTTTCGGCGGGGCTTCGGCGGCCGCCCTATTCCCAACTTCGGAGACACGGCTTATGAATCGCAAAACTTTGAGCTTTACCGTTTGCATCCTGTCTGCCTTTGCGTTGCTGGCGGGTGCAAGCGCCTTCGCGCAGGGCCCCCTGGACGTGCATTTCGCCGGCGTGGTGAACGACTACTCCCCTTCCACGGTCAAAGGCGGTCCGTGGGAAATGCATGGCACGTGGTCCCTCGACCTGCATGGAGCCTCCGGCAGGGCGAACTTTACGGCGGCGATGACGATGTCCGGTTACGGAAAGACGGCGGCCGGAGCTGTCGACCCAACCCAGGCAGGACAGGGCGCTCACACCCACAACATCGAGCTGACAAATGCCCGGGTCACCTGGAACATGACCGGCTGCCCGGTCTACAGCCCGGCAACCCTGCAGGGCTTTCAGATCAACGGCACGGTGAGCCTGCTGACCGGAAATGGCAGCAATGCGCCGTTCGAGACGGCCCCACCCTCCTCGACGGTCCAGATTTGTATCACCGGGGGCGACCTGGTTCCATACTCGATGCCGTACTCGAATATGTCGCTGGTATTCGGGGGACCGGCCACGACGCACTTTGGGACGCAGGCGATCCACGGCGACGTGCGGACGCTGGAATTGGTCGGCGGCTTCCGGTAAAGCGAACTTGTGCAAGAAGGCTGCGGGCCTTAGCGGGGGGAGCCGATGATGGTCGGCTTCCCTTTTTCATTGAGGGCGATGTGGGCGTACGGCGTGTGGTGGTCGTGGGTGAAGAGGACGAGCCACTTCTCGGGGATGGCGCGCTGATAGAAACGCTTGCGTTCGGCGATGCAGCGGACGGGATCGAGGTCGTAGCCCATCACCCAGGTGATGTCGAGATGGGCGCTGGTGGGGATGAGGTCGGAGATGTAGCAGGCGTGCTGGCCGGCGGATTCGATGTGGATGGCGAGGAGCTGCGCGGTGTGGCCGGGGAAACATTCGACGGAGATGCCGGGGACGATGGGCTCGATCTGGCCAGGGCGCGTGTCGAGCAGAGTCATCTGGCCGGAGGCGATGAGCGGGTCATAATTGTCGGCGATGTAGCTGACGGCGTCGCGCTCGAGCTGGAGGTGGCCGTGCGCGACTTCTCCCTGATGCGCGAAGTAGCGGGCGTTGGGGAAGGAGGGGACGACGCGGCCATCGGGCGTGCGGGTGGTGTTCCATCCGCAGTGGTCGAAGTGGAGATGGGAATTGATGACGATGTCGATTTCTTCAGGGCGGATACCGGCGGCGGCCAAGGCGCGGGGAAGCTGTTCTTTTGCGCCGTAGATGGCGCGTAATTTGTCACTGAGTTTGTTACCAATACCGGTTTCGATGGCGATGGTTTGTTTTCCGGTGCGGACGATGACGGTGTTGAGTCCAAGGATGATGCGGTTCTGATCGTCAGCGGGCGCCCGTTTTTCCCAAAGGGGTTTGGGAACGACGCCGAACATGGCTCCGCCATCGAGGAAATAAGTCCCGTCGCTCAGGACGGTCAGCTCGAAGTCGCCGACAGTGGTGCGGCCGCGGATGAGGTCGGCGGAGTCGGGCCGCTCAGCGGGATGCGGCGGGTAGTCGTGACTGGAATGGGGCGCGGACATCGCCTCAGGGTTTGGCGGGCGCAGCGGCGGGAGGCGCTGCGGCGGGTTTGGCCTTCAGATACAGCTCGAAGTGCTCGAGGATCTTGCTGTAGAGCTCGGTCTGGTCGTCGACGCCGGAGACGGAATGCGTTTTGCGGGGGAAGATGTTGTAGTCGTAGGGAATGCCGGCCTCGATGAGCTTCTGGATGTATTGCGTGTCGTTTTCGATGTGGACGTTGTCGTCGCCGGTGCCGTGCAGGATGAGGATGTGACCCTTGAGGTCGGCGGCGCTGTTAACGTCGGAATCGTCGTGGTAGTTCTGGGCGTCGTCGGAAGGCAGGCCGAGATAGCGCTCGGTGTAGATGGAGTCGTAGTCGCGCCAGTCGGTGACCGGAGCGCCGGCAACTCCGGCGAGAAAGCTGTCGCTGTGGGAGAGCGCGAAGAGCGTGAAGCTGCCGCCCCAGCTCCAGCCCCACCAGCCGAGGCGATGCGGATCGAGCTGCGGATAATCGCGGAGGACCTGGTCGATGGAGGCCATCTGATCGGCGAACTGGGGCGGGCCGAAGTTGTGATACGCGACCTGCTCGAAGTCGCGGCCGCGACCGCCCATGCCGCGGTTGTCGACGTGGAGGACCGCGAAGCCATGTTCGGCGAGAACCTGGTCGAAGAGGAAGCGCTTTTCGCCCCAACGGTCGTGCACGGTGCCAACGCCAGGGCCGCCATAAGGATTGACGATGAGCGGGACGCTGTGCGGCGCCGCTTCGCCAGGAGGAAGCAGAATCGTGCCGTAAAGTTTGGTGGTCTTGTCTGAGGCGGTGAGTACCAGAGGCTGAGGAGCGATGAGAGGGTGGCCTTCGATGGACTTCGAACGCCAGAGGGCGGAGCACGATCCTGCGGGTGTGCAGGCGGAGATGACAGGCGGGGACATTTCCTGGGACCAGGTGTCAATGAAGTTGCCGCCGTGCGCGGGAAAGGTGGCGTCGTGGAAGCCGGTGTTCTGGGTCACGGGATGCTTGCCACCGCCGTCGAACTGGACGGCCCAAACCTGTTGCTGGCGTGAATCGCCTTCATTGGAGAGGTACCACACGGTCTGCGCGTTTTCGTCGACGCCCTTGATGGAGGCAACCTCGTAGTCGCCGCTCTCGACCTGGTTGGCAAGCTGGGCGAGGTCACCGAGGGGATTATTGGGATTGAACGTGTAGCGGTAGATGTGAGTGTGGCCGTCGCGCCAGCTGAGGATGAGGAACGTGTGGTCGCCGACGAACTTCACGTCGTAGGTCATGGTGAGGTACTTCTGGTCGAACTGCTGGAGAACGCGGCGCATGTCGCCGGTGTGCGTGTCGGCGAACCAGAGGTCGAGGTGCTGATGGTTGCGGGAGAGCACTTCGACCCAGACGATGTGCGGATTGACCCAGCCGAAGCGCGGGATGTAATCGTTGCCCAGGTCCATGGGGATTTTGAGCCAGCGGGTGTTGCCGCCTCCAGCGCCGACAATGCCGACGCGTACGCCTGGACTGGGATCGCCCGGCTGCGGATAGCGCTGTAGTTCAACGCTGGCATGAACGGGGATCCAGTCGACGAGCGGATACTGAGGCACGTTGCTCTCATTCATCTGGAGGTAGGCGATTTCGCGCGAGTCCGGTGACCAGAAGTAGTTGCTGCGCGCGTCGAGTTCTTCGAGATAGACCCAGTCGACGACGCCATTGAGCAGCGTGTCGTCGTGCGTGCTGGTGAGCTCGAGAGCAGGAGCAGTACCGTCGGGACGCTGGACCCAGAGATTGCCGTCATGCAGATACGAGACGAGCTGGCCGTTGGGCGAGAATTTGGGATCGTCGCCGGACATCATGCCGGAGTTGCCGATCTGCACGCCGGTGCCGTTCTTCGGAGTGAAGAGCCACAGAGCGCCATTGGTATCGAAAAGGATGTGTTCGGAGTCGGGCGCCCAGATGTAGTCGGGCTCCTCGTAGCGGGCGCGGTGATCGCGATCGCGCTCGGGCATCGCGGCATTGAGCAGGACAGAGATTTTGCCGTAAGGGATCAGCTTTTTCGGTCCGGGATCGGAAGGCTCGATGGCGACGAGGTCGCCGTTTTCATCGATCCAGGTGGCAAGATTGCCGTTGGGAGACCAGCTGATGCCGTCGGGCGCCTCGCCGGTAAGGCTGCCCGGGTGGCCGAAGATTTCCTGGATGGTCCAGGGGTGATCGGCCTGGGCGCGCGCGGGCGGGACCAACAGCGCAACGGCGGCGGCAACAACAATGGCGAGCAGACGCGAATCCGGGCGGCAAAGGACCTTGCTGTGCAAACGAGGCTCCAGTGAACCCGATTGGGGACGGAAAACCGGGCGGTGTGCGTGAAAAGGAATTCTAAACCTTGGGGTGGAAAAGGCGGGATTAATGCGCGGCGGCAGGGCCACCTTTGCGTTTTTTCATCAGAAAGATGAAGGGGATCATGCAGGCCGCGCCGATGGAGAGGAGGGCAACGACGTCCAGATAGGCGAGCTGGGTGCTCTGCTGGATGAGCCGCTGGTAGAGGCTGCCCTGAGCGAGGGCGCGCGCCTGGGCCGGCGATGCGGTGAGGCCTCCGCCATGCTGGAAGTAGCGGGCGAGGGCGTCGCGCTGGCGGATGAATTGCGGGCTGACGCCGTTGAGGAACATAGAGAGACGGTCCTGGTGTTCCTGACTGCGGCGCGCGAGCAGGGTGACGAAGAAGGAGGTGCCGCAGCTGCCGCCGATATTGCGGGCCAGGTTCATGAGGCCGGAGACGTCGTTGTTCTTCTCGCGGGGAACGTCAGTATAGGAAAGCGTGTTGATGGGGATGAAAAGGAAGGCGAGGCCGGAGGCCTGGAAGATGCGCATCCACGCCACGTAGGCGTAGCTGGCCTGGGTATCGTTGGTGTGGTGGGCAGCGTGGGCGGCGGAGAGGACGGCGAATCCAACCGCGATGAGCCAGCGATTGTCGACCCGGCTGACGAGGAAGCCGACCAGGGGCATGAGAAAGAGGATGGCGACGCCGCCTGGAGAGATGACGAGGCCGGCCTGCTCCGCGGTGTAACCCATCAGCTGCTGGACGTAGAGAGGGATGAGGACGGTGGTTCCGAAAAGCGTGAAGCCCAGCACGAACATCAGCAGCCAGGAGACGCAGAAGGTGCGGTTGCGGAACATGGTGAGGTCGAGGATGGGCCGGTTTCCGCGGCGAATCTGGGCGATTTCCCAGAAGATGAGGACGACCAGGGCGGCGCCGCACATGAAGAAGAAGCTGGTGATGAGGTGGGAGCCGAACCAGTCGTTCTCCTGGCCTTTGTCGAGGACAAATTGCAGGGAGCCGAAGCCGATGGCGAGCAGGCCAAAGCCGGTGTAATCGAGGTTGAGCCCGCGTTTGCGCTGGTCGGCGACTTCTTTGCGGATGTGCGGCGGATCTTCAACGATGCGCGAGGTGAGGACGAGGGAGAGAATGGCGATGGGGACATTGATGAAGAAAATCCAGCGCCACGTGTAGTTGTCGGTGATCCAGCCGCCCAGCGTGGGACCGATGGCGGGCGCGAGGACGACGGCCATCCCATAAACGGCAAAGGCCTGGCCGCGTTTATGGGGAGGGAAAGTGTCCGCGAGGATGGCCTGCTCGCTGGGCTGCAGGCCGCCGCCACCAGTACCCTGGAGGACGCGGAAGAAAATGAGGAGCGGAAGCGAGGGCGCGAGGCCGCACAGCATGGAGCTGATGCCGAAGAGCGCGACGCAGATCATGTAGAAGCGCTTGCGTCCGAGGAAGGAGACGAGATAGGCGCTGGCCGGGAGGATGACGGCGTTGGAGACGAGGTAGGAAGTCAGGACCCAGGTGGCTTCATCCTGCGAAGAGCCCAGGCCGCCGGCAATGTGGGGCAGGGCGACGTTGGCGATGGAGGTATCGAGAACCTCCATGAACGTGGCCAGCGTGACGGTGAGCGCAATGGCCCAGGGATTATGCTTCGGCTTCCATTGCGCGTCGGGATCCGGTGGCATAGGTGGACAGATGGTTGGAGGCTGGGGGCTGCAAAGAGGATGCAGGAAAATGGCGGGGCTGGCAAGGCGGGGCTACCTTCCAGCCCCCGCCGCTTGCCTCAGGTTCCAGCCTAATTGGATCCAAATCCGCGTTGGTCCGGGGTCGTGCATCAGGCTGCGGAGCCAGGGCAAACGGTGCGGGTCGCGCATGGTGACAGGACGTCGGATTCCGATTGTCCGGTCGCAGGTGACAAAGTCGTTTGTGACATAATCATGTCATGGCAGTGAGAACTACAGTCGATATCCCGGAGCCACTGCATGAACGGTTGCGGCGTCGGGCGGAGAGTTCCGGGACTTCCATCCGGTCGCTGATTGTGCGGGCTCTGGAGGATACATACGCGCCAAAAAGCAAAGGCCGCCGGGTGACGGGCCCGATGATCAGGCTGCGGGGCAAGCTGGGACCTCGTTTTCCAGTGGATGAGAATCCGCATGACCTTATTCTTCCCTGATGTGAATGTCTGGCTGGCCCTGTCCATCGCCAATCACGCACACAGCGAAGTGGCCTGGACGTGGCTGGAATCGCAGCCCGAGGACACGCAAGTCGTGTTTTCCCGATATACGCAGCTTGGCCTGTTGCGGCTCCTGACGAATGCCAGTGTTACCGGAAACCAGGGTTTGACTCTGGGGCAGGCATGGGCCGTTTACGACGGATGGATGCAGGATCCGCGGGTGGAATTTTATCCGGAGCCGCGCACGATCGATTTGGAGTTTCGCCAGGCCATGGAACCGTTTGCGGGAAAGCCTGCGTCGAAGTGGGTGGGCGACTGCTGGTTGCTGGCATTTGCGGCGGCGGCGGGAGCGGAACTGGTGACGTTTGATAGGGCGTTGTTCGACTTTGGGCGGAAGTGGGGACAGGCGGTGGTGATGCCGCGGTGAGGGTTGCGCTAAACACCGGGTAGCCAGTGATAGACTGCAAATTCCGGCCATGCGAACCGAACTCGAGGCGCTGATCCGCCTGCAAACCATCGATGGAGAGACTACGACGCTGCGGGCGGAGATTGCCGCGCTGCCGAAGCGGCTGGCTGCTTTGGAAACCAAACTGGCTGCGGAGAAAGCGGCGGTGGAGCAGGCCGCGAAGGCGCTGAAGGACGAAGAGGCGCTCAAACGGCGGCTGGAAAGCGATCTGAAGGACCTGCAGCAGAAGATTGTGAAGCTCCGCGATCAGATGTCGAACGTGAAGACCAACGAGGAGTATCGGGCGTTCCAGCACGAGATCGAGTTTGCGGAAGGGGAGATCCGGAAGATCGAGGACAGCGAATTGGAAGGCATGGAGAGGGCCGAGCGGCTGGAGCAACAGCGCAAGGCGGCGGAGAGCGATCTGAAGGACAGCGCGAAAGCTGTAGAGATTGAGAAGGAGGACGCGCGGGCGGCGTCAGTGGAGCAGCAAAAGCACCTGGAAGAGCTGACGAAGCGGCGGGCGAAGGAGCGGGCGCAGGTTCCGGAGGAGCTGCTGCGGATTTACGATCGCGTGTCGACGTCGTCGCGGGTGACGGGCGTGGCGTACGCGCAGGGGCAGCGATGCATGGGCTGCCACATGGGATTGCGGCCGCAGATGTGGAATCAGATTCGGAATGGGGAAATTATGACGTGCGAATCGTGCGGGCGGCTGCTGTACTACGATGTGTCGCGGGAACCCCAGCCCGAGCCGGAGCCGGAGAAGCCGAAGAAGCGAGGGCGGAAGGCTCCCGAAGCCGGGGTGGAGTAGGACTCCACACCGGGGCTGAACCGAAGGCGGGCGCGCGCTTTTCTCGACCCGCGCCACTTTGTCTTCTGCGGGGACAAGGGCATTCTGAAGGCGGACTACCTGATCGACGATCAGCCGAGGAATCTGCCGGTGTTCGCGGGAGAGGAATTCTGTTCACGGCTCCGCACAACCTGAACGCGTAAGGGTTACTTGCGGATCTCAGGGTGGTGCCGCTGCGCCAAGGATGATGCTACGAATAACGCATTTTGATAGAAGTTGATAAGCTCATCGATCTGTGTGCCCATGAGCACTGCACCCGGTTTGGTCATCAGTGCGAGGTCCGTGTTTACTTCGTAGAGACCGAGTTCCGGCAGTATGTAGCACTTAAGCAGCGTACGTAGATCGTCATTCTCCGATGCCCATCCGTTCGAGGGAGAAGAGCCGAGAAAGTGCTTGGCGATTCGTTGGTTAATCAGCGGCCTCGGTTCACCTTCGTTTAACAGCTGACCATCGAGTGCGACGGCATCCCTGATTGTTTCGCGAAGCTGGTTGCCCCGCTTCTGCCGGCGTAGGTAGATCGAGCCTAGGATCGCAATCAGCGGCAGTGGGGCAAGCCAGCCTCTGGTCCGCCATAGCAGGAACGTCGACAGAGCGAGCAGCAAAATCGCGATGAGAAAGACCGTTGCGTGGTACCAAAATCTGTCCCAGTAATAGGGCTGGCGGCCTCGGTCCTTCGTCGATAGGGTAAGGTACCAGACAACAAAAAACCTGTAGAGACCATACGCAACGATCAGCCCGAGGATCCACACTTACGGTTCCCCCTCGTGAGTCCTACATCAATTCGTCGATAAACGACTGCGCGGCCGCCGCATCGATGTGGAGCGGGTACGAGAGCATGGTGCGTCCCTGCGTCACCGGCTCGGCTTCGTGCAGCGCGGGCAGATCCGTCCGCTCAAAGAATTTGCCGATGGGGATTTCTTCCCCCCAGAGGGTCGACTTCTCTACGGCGGCGAGCCAGTGGGTTGGATCGTAGCTTGCGTCGTCTTCGAGTTTTTTCACGCGCGGACGGAACCACTGGAAGGTGTTGTCCTTGTTGTAGGTGACGCAGGGGCTGAAGACGTCGAGGAACGAGAAGCCTTTGTGCTGGATGGCCTGTTTGACGAGCTCGGTGAGGTGCTTCTGTTCGCCGCTAAAACCGCGGGCGACGAAGGTAGCTCCGGCAGCCAGCGCCATGGTGATGGGATTGATGGGCGACTCGATGTTGCCGTAGGGAGCGCTCTTGGTTTTCATGCCGAGGCGGCTGGTGGGCGATGTCTGGCCCGTCGTCAGCCCATAGATCTGGTTGTCCATGACGATGTAGGTCAGGTCGATGTTTTTGCGGATGGTGTGGGTGAAGTGATTGCCGCCGATGCCGAAGCCGTCGCCATCACCGCCGGTGACGAGCACGGTGAGCTCGTGGTTGGCCATCTTGACGCCGGTGGCAACGGGCAGAGAGCGGCCGTGCAGCGTGTGCATGCCGTACGTTTCGATGAAGCCCGGGAAGTTGGAGGAGCAGCCGATGCCGCTGACGGTGACGATCTGGTGATTGGGAATCTGCAGCTCGACGAGGGCCTTCTGCACCGCGGCCAGCACGCCGAAGTCGCCGCAGCCTGGGCACCAGTCGGGATCGACGCGGCCTTTGAAATCGGCCGTCGTGAGCGGCTTCGGGGTTTCGACAATTGTCGCCATGACGCTTCTCCTAAACCATGATCTCGTGGGCCGGGACCGACAGCTGCGTGTCGCCGGCGAGTTGTTCGCGGACCGCTTCCACGATGTGGTGCGGCATAAAAGGCTCGCCATCGTACTTGCGGATGTGGCCGTCGGCGACAAAGCTGGTTTCGCTGCGCAGGTAGCGCGCGAATTGTCCGCTGTAGTTGTTCTCGACGATGATGGTGCGCTTCGCGTTGCGGAGTTGGTCGAGAATGGTTTCGCCGTGGAGCGGGACGAGCCAGCGGATCTGCAATTGATTGGCGGTGATTCCCTGCTGCGCGAGCTGGGCGCGGGCTTCTTCGATCACGCCCTGGGTTGAGCCCCAGCCGATCAGGGTGACGTCGGCGTCTTTCGGACCCTGGAGACGCGGCGGCGGAACAGCGGCGGCGATGCCTGCTTCCTTGCGCATGCGTTTTTCCATCATGGCGCGGCGCTTGGTGGCGTTGGTGTACATGTCGCTGATCAGGACGCCGTCTTCGTCGTGCTCGTCGCTGGAGACGACGTGAGTGTAGCCGGGGACGCCGGGGATGGCGCGCGGTGAGACGCCGCTTTCGGTGATGAGATAGCGCTTGTAGCCGCCTTCGGCGTGGCCGTTCGGCGTCGTGATCATTTCGCCGCGATCGATGGGCGGGGCGAAGTCGAGGATTTTGGGATCGACGCTGAGGCGGCCTTCAGAGAGCAGAAGGTCGCAGAGGACGAGGCCGGGAACCTGGAATTTGTCGACGATGTTGAAGATTTCCGGGATCAGCGTGAAGCAGTCGCCGATGTCGAGGGGGGCGGCAATGACGCGGGGATAGTCGCCGAAGGCTGCGCCGAGCATCTGCCAGAGGTCGCCCTGTTCGGTTTTGGTGGGGACGCCGGTGGACGGGCCCGCGCGCTGGCAATCGATGACAACGATGGGAATTTCGGCCATGGCGGAGAGGCCGAGCGCTTCGGACATGAGGGCGAATCCGCCGCCAGAGGTGGCGCACATGGCGCGAACGCCGGCCTGCGCTGCGCCAATGGTCATGTTGACGACGCCGATTTCGTCTTCGACCTGGCGAACCATGATGCCGGCTTTGCGGCCGTTTGCGGCGAACCAGTGGAGGACGCCGGTAGAGGGGCTCATGGGATAGGCGCAGTAAAACTTGACGCCGGCCGCCGCTCCGCCCATGGCGAGCGCGGTGTTGCCGCTCAGGACCGCGTATTTGGTGTCGACGATGGGAAGCGGGTTGGCGAAGGGCTTGAAGTTCTGCGTGGCGTAATCGTAGCCGGCGCGGGCGACAGCGATGTTTTCTTCGGCGACGGACGCGGCCTTCTTGCCGAACTGCTCGACGATGACGCTTTCAAGCGCGTTAAAGCCGATGCCCATCATGCTGAGCCCGGCGCCGATGGCGAGGGTGTTCTGCGCGACTTTGTTGCGCGTGATGTCGGCGAGGGTCGAGACGGGAAGCGGACAGAGCTGGACGCCCTCGGCTGCCGGTCCGGGTTTGATGGTGTCTGCGTTGTAGATGCATGCGCCGCCGGGGCCAAGGAGCTGCAGGTGGCGGTCCATGGTGTCCTGGTTGAGCGGGATGAGGAGATCGAGGGTATCGCCCATGTTGGTGACGGGCTCGGGGCCGGTGCGGATCATGAGGAAAGTGTGGCCGCCGCGGATGATGGATTGATACGCGTTGTAGGCGTTGAGGTGCAGGCCGCGCCGGCTGAAAATCTTGGCAAAGATGTCGCCGGGGGTGGCGACACCCTGGCCGGCAGCGCCGCCGATGCCGATGGTAAACGTGTGACTCATATCCGCTCCCGCAGAAGAACAGGACTTTGGTTCGAGATGGTGCTGGATTCAACGACGCCAACATTCGAGGTTGCTGGGACGGGAATGCCGGAATTTGAACCAGAATACAACAGCGGGCGGACGATTCGACAGGGTGCGGCGCGGCCTCGCAAACGTGTGGCTTGCCGGTTGCGCGGTCAGAAGGGCAGCGCCGGAGGGCCGGACTCGAATTCGCGCACCATCCGGCGGATGCTGCCGGTGGAACCGGAGACGGAGTTGAGCCAGAGAATGCCGCCCTTGCCGTCGACGAGGATCGCCGCGGGCCACATATCGAGGGCGAAGGGCTTCAGGTCGGAGTCGGGTACGAGGAGAACGGGGAGGGTGGGTGGCAGGCCGCTGCGGAAAGCGCGAATGGTAGCGAGGACCGTGGGGTCTGGGGTGTCGACGCCGATGTTAGCGGCGTACGACGTCACGGCAAAAACTTTCAGGCCGGGCGTGATGTGATCCTGCGCGAGACGGGCGAGGGTGTCGTGAATGACGCTGTTCGACGCGGGGCCGGCAAGGGAGAAAACCAGGAGGAGGGTGCGTTCATCGGTCATGCGGATCATCGTGTGAGTGGCGTCGATGCGGCGAACGATTCTGTGGGCTGGCGGATTGGGGTCGTAGAGAGGCACGGTGCGGGAGCGGGGCGCGCCGGTGAGGGGCAGTTCGGTGGCGTGCAGGGTGCGGACGGGGCTGGGC